>JBGPKR010000018.1:0-34967 GCA_041486045.1 Chitinophagaceae bacterium
AATAATTAATAATAAATAATCAGTAATTCCATTTAAAGTCCATATTTATCTACCAAGTAAATAATCGCTGTCATTCCTACTGCTCCCATTTCCAGTTCTCTTTTATTCACCGCCTCAAACACATCGTTGGGTGCATGATGATGATCAAAGTATCGCTGGCTGTTGGGATTTACACCGCACATAACAGCGCCCAGTTTTTTCAACCCGCTAATATCTGCTCCTCCGCCACCGTCAGGCATATCTAATACACCATAGGGTCTGAAGAATGGAAGCCAGCTTCTTATTTTAGTTTCCTGTTCCGGTTTACCATCAATGCCCAGTGCTTCTACACCAAAGCCTCCCGCATCGCTTTCCACCGCAAAAATGTGATTCTCTTTATTGGCTGCAGCCAGTTCTGCGTATTTGTTTCCACCTCTCAAACCATTCTCTTCATTCATAAACATGACGGCCCGGACGGTTCTTTTTGGTTTTATTCCTATTCCCTTCAAAGCCCTGATCACTTCAATGCTTTGCACGGCTCCGGCTCCATCATCATGGGCGCCTTCCGCAAGATCCCAACTATCAAGGTGTCCGCCAACAGTAATGATCTCCTCCGGAAATTCAGTTCCCCAGATCTCCCCCACCACATTATAGCTCTCCACATCGGGCAGTTGTTCGCAATTCATTTTCATAAACAACTTCACTTTCTTTTCTTTCAATAACAACTGGTGCAGCCATTCGGCATCCATCGTACTGCAGGCCATAGCCGGGATTTTTTTCACAGAACTATCGTAACGTGTTGTCCCTGTATGGGGATTATTATCGAGTGCATGAGTTACTGAACGAATCATCACCGCCACAGCTCCCATTTTTGAAGCCTCAACCGGCCCCGAGACGCGGTAGCGTACTGCATCGCCATACCCGCTATATACCAGTTCGGGCCGCATGGGATAATTAAAGAAGACAATCTTTCCTTTTATTTTATCCGTTCCCAGTTTTTTTAACTCATCGAAATTGGCCACTTCAATTACCTCGGCTTTTATACCATTGGCAGGCGTAGCCACACTCATACCTAGTGCACAAACATGAAGTGCTTTATTATTTTTTCCCCATTGAATAATTCCCTCTTCTTTTTTTCCTCTTATCCAATGAGGCACCATACAGGGTTGCAGGTACACTGTATCAGCCCCTGCTTCTTTCAGCATCCGCATCGTGGCATCCACCGCTTTTTGTGCATTGGTTGAACCGCTGAGCCGTGCTCCTATTTTTTTACAGAGGTAAAATAGGTTATCGTACGCCCTTCCATTCTTTAAAATATCATCGGCAATCCGGCGTATTACCAGTGAATCTTCCTGCTGAGCTGAACCAATGAAGTAAGAGGAAAGTAAAAATGCAGCCAGGATAATTTTCTTCATTCCATTGAATTTTGCTAAAGGTAACCGAAAGCATAAAATGAAAAACAATTTTTTAGATAACCGGTAAACCCTGCCCGACTAATTTTTGTGATTGATTATTTAATAATAAAGGCAGGCGGGCTTCCTGCGGCAAAACTGTTACCTTAGAGCTTCTATTTAAATAAAATTATGCGAATCGGAATTGTTTGCTACCCAACTTTTGGCGGTAGCGGTGTTTTAGCAACAGAGTTGGGCAAAGCCCTTGCCCAGAAAGGCCATATGGTTCATTTTATTACCTACCGGCAACCTGTCAGGCTGAGCGGATTTATCCCGAATATTTTTTATCACGAGGTGCAGGTACCTACCTACCCGTTATTTGATTACCCTCCTTATGAAACTGCCCTGGCCAGCACCATGGTAGATGTAATAAAAAATAACAACCTTGACCTGCTGCATGTTCACTATGCTATTCCCCATGCCTCCGCCGCCTATATGGCAAAACAGATTTTAAAAAAAGAAGGGAAAACTATTCCGGTCATCACCACACTGCACGGAACTGATATAACGCTGGTAGGAAGAGATAAAACCTATGCGCCGGTAGTTACCTTTTCTATTAATGAAAGTGATGCGATCACTGCTGTCTCCAAAAACCTGCGGGAAGAAACATACAAGCATTTTAAAATTGATAAAGAAATTGAGGTCATTGTAAACTTTGTTGATGTCAGCAGGTTTAACCGCAAACCCATTGATGCATTCCGGAAAGTAATTGCTCCCAATGGTGAAAAAATAGTCATGCATGCTTCCAATTTCAGAAAGTTAAAACGTATTCCTGATGTGATGAATATTTTCAAAGAAGTGCATGATAAAATCCCCTGTAAATTAATGCTGGTTGGCGATGGCCCCGAAAGGCCAGCTGCTGAAGACCTTTGCCGTGAACTGGACTTATGTGATGATGTTCGTTTTGTTGGCAAACAGGAACAGATGGAAGATATCCTTGCCATAGCAGACTTATTTCTTCTGCCTTCCGAATATGAAAGTTTTGGATTAGCTGCATTGGAAGCCATGGCAGCAGGTGTGCCGGTAGTAACAACTAATGCAGGTGGGTTATCAGAAATAAATGTCCAGGGCGAAACCGGTTATATGGGAGAAGTAGGCGATGTAATAACCATGGGGCAGGAGGCAATAAAGATCCTGGAAGATCCGGAAACATTAAAACAATTTAAGGAAAGAGCTGCCGCCCATGCCCGCAAATATGATATTCAGCATATCGTTCCTATATATGAAAAATTATACGAACGATTCCTTTAAATAAAATTCGTTCCATTTAACAGCACCGCTTAAAAATATGTCCATTACAGGTAATTAACGATGTAGCCAGGGCTCGGGGTTTACGTTTTTTGTTTCAATCATAAGGATAAAGTCAATTTGCCCTCCGCTTCCGTCATCATCTCTCCCCGCTTTCCCAAGTATTTGGCCTGTTTTTACAGTGCCACCCTTGCTTACACTCACCCCGGTAAGATTACTGTAGGTAGTAAAGTATCTTCCATGACGAACAGTGACGGCCATACCATCTCCCAGGTTATATACTCCCACCACCTCCCCATCAAAAACTGATTTTACGGCATTTCCTGTTTGAGTAGCTATTGTGATACCCGGGTTATCCCCTTTCAGCAATGTGCCTTCAATATTATAGGGTCCGAAGTGAATGCTTACAAAACCATTATCAACGGGCCAGGGCAGCCGGCCGCGGTTACCTTCAAATCCGGCATTCAATTTTAAATCTGCCTCAGAATTAAAAACTACTGTTGGTTTTACAGTTGTTGTTTTTATTCTCGTTGTTGGAGTTGTGATGCTGCCGGGGTTTGTGGCCGGGTTTGTTACGGGATTTGTAATTGCATTTTTCTTTGCCTCATCAGCTGCCCTTTTTTCTGCCTCTTTTCTTGAAGCTTCAATTTCCCGGCGCACAATTGCATTGATAGAGTTTTGTAAGTCCCGGTCTCTTTTCTTTTTGGCTGCAATCTGCTTCTGCAAATCTTTTTCCTGCGATTTCAATTTAGAAACAACAGCATCTTTTTCTTTTTTTTGCACCGCCAGCTCCTGCACCTGTTTGGTCTGGTTTTCCAATGCTGCATTCTTTTGTTCTTTTCTGCCCAACTGCTGTTGTTTACGACGGGCAATCAATTGTTGCGTTTCTAAAATGGTGCCCACCTGTTTTTCCCGGTAAGCCCGGTAACTTTTCAGGTAAGAAATTCTCCGGATGGCATCATTAAAACTATTGGCAGAAAAAATAAAATTCAGGTAATCATAGTTGCTCCTGTTCTTATATGCATACACTACTGATCTGGCATATTGCACCTTCAGCGTATCAAGCTGCTTTTGAAGCCTGTAAATTTCAAGGTTGCTCAGGTAAATATCATCATCGATAGAATGTAATTCTTTATTAATATTGTCAATGTATTGCTCCTGCAGGTTGATTTTGTGCTTAAGTACGTTTAACTGACCCAGGGTTAGTTTGGTTTGCCCCTTTACTTTATCATAAACACCCTGAATTTCTTTCAATTCCCTTTGAAGATCATTTCTTTCCTTTTCAAGACGGGCCTTATCTTCTGACGGCTGTGCTGAAACCATAAGGGTAAATCCAAAAAACAATAAAAGGCTGAGGAAAATTTTTTTTCTCATACGGTGATATGAATTGAAATTAAATAATAGGGTTCGGGATACAACCCAATAACGGCAATATGCAAAATAAATTTTATCCGGTTAATTTCGCTTATAATTTTTTGGCACGGAAAAGGGAAAACTTAACGTTTCATTAAAATCATACTGCTTGAAATTAAGCTTTATATCCAATCGCTTTTTTTCAGAAACATTAATATCCCGTTTAGTTGAAAAATTTGGTCCTTTTTTGTTCTCATAATCACTATAGGTAAGATAACAGGTTCGGTTTTTCTGTTCATCCAGGTCATCCAGCTTACTGCTTTGTATCAGCTTATCCGTTTCTCCAATGGTAAAGAGGTTTTTAAAAAACCCCCCGTTACTCATTAAAGAAATCGCATCAGCCGATTTACTGTACGAAACAATATTTGAATCCAGGAAAACCGGGTTGCCTATCAGCAGGTCCTGTAAAGATGCCAGGTCAAGAGGCAGTTCCGTTACTTCCTGCAGGTAGGAAACACTTCTTGCGATATAGCTTTTATTTTGCTTATCCAGTAATTTTACAGAATCGGGAGTAATATATGCCCTTAATCCCTCGAAGCCAAGCGCTCCTGTAATAACGACCCATATCACACTATCCCTGTACATCCGTACATGAGCATTTACATTATATTTTTTCCCCTCTGCATCTTCGTAGTCCACATCTATTTTTGCTGAAAAGCTGGTAAAGCTGATCCGGTTGCTGATGATATGGCTATAGTTTTCCCTGATAAATTTAACCGAATCTTCCTTGAGGTTCTTTACTGGTAATATTACAACTGCCGCAGTATCTTTCGGAGTTATTGCGGTTTGTATCTTTTTTGTGGAACGGCATGAATAAAAAAAGGGGGTAGCTGCAACAACCAGTATAATTAAATATTTATCCATGCTGAAACTTTACTGTTTTCCGGTATGTCCAAAACCGCCTTCATTTCTTTCTGTCACTTCCAGCTCTTTCACTTCTGTCAGTATTCCCTTCTCCACTTTCTGGATTATCATCTGGGCAATCCGGTCACCGGGTAGAATGACCTGTTCTTCACCGGAAAGGTTGATTAAAATAATCTTAATTTCTCCCCGGTAATCGCTGTCAACCGTTCCGGGTGAATTCAGGCAAGTAATGCCCTGCTTGATTGCCAAACCACTCCTGGGACGAATCTGGGCCTCGTACCCTTTGGGAAGTTCAATAAATAAACCTGTAGGAATTAATGCCCGCTCAAGTGACTGCAGTGTCTTTGGTTCCACCAGGCTGGCCCTGATGTCCATTCCCGAAGATCCCGCAGTAGCATATTCCGGAAGAGGGTTAGGAGAATGATTAATTATTTTTATTTCAATAACCGGCATATTAACAAAGATAGCCACTGAAGGAAGATTATTCCAATTTCTCCGGCTCCTTTGACTGAACCAATAAGACTGAGGCATAAGCCATCAATCCTTCTTCCCTCCCGGCAAAGCCCAATTGCTCTGTTGTGGTGGCCTTAATGGAGATATTATTTTCTTTCATCCTGAGAATTCCTGCAATTGCCTTCTGCATTTGATTTATAAAAGGTCTGATTTTTGGAGCCTGCAGGCAAACAGTACTATCTATATTTACAACAGTATAGCCTTGTTTTTCTACAAGATCAATTATTTTTTTCAGTAAGATTTTGCTGTCGATATTTTTAAACGCAGGTTCCGTATCAGGAAAATGGACGCCAATATCGCCCAATGAAAGAGCCCCTAAGAGTGCATCGCAAATTGCATGAATCAAAACGTCTGCATCGCTATGACCCAAAGCTCCTTTGCTGTGCGGGATTTGCACCCCGCCTATCCAAAGTTCCCTCCCTTCAGCGAATCGGTGAAAATCAACCCCGGATCCAATACGATATGACATATAATTATTTTACACTGCAAATATCATTAAAACCTATCCAGCTTATTTATTTTTTATCAGTTCAGGTACAGGCAATATCTGTAAAAAAAATCCCATCCCGATATAAAATCGGGATGGGACACAGTCAAGTAATATAGTTAATTAATATTATTTTTTGTCTTTAACTCTGCTGGCATCACCCAGATCAAACAATACAGAGAAACGAATTGTGTTTGACAGAGGATTGCGGCTAACACCACTTCCTGTAGGTACCAGGTAAGCAAAATTGAAACCAAATACATTGTATTTCAAACCCAGACCGGCAGTGAAATAACGGCGATTACCTTTATTTTTATTCTCATAGAAATAACCGGCACGCAGTGCAAACTGATTGTTATACCAGTATTCAGCACCCAAAGAAAGCTGGAACTCTTTCAATTCTTCGCTGAAACCATCAGGAGCATCACCAAATGAGCTGAACCAGCCACTGATCACACTTTTCTTTCTGTAATCTGCGAGACCGGCAGCATCACCTACAGCAGGAGGAGTAGGTACCAGCAACTTATTAATATCAATACCAAAAGTCAATGAATTTTTCTCATTGTACTTTTTGGTATAAGTAGTGCCAAGGCCGAGGTTAGCAGGAATGAAATCCTTTGCATCAGCATTGTTGGTATAGGCAATTTTAGCTCCGAGGTTTGTCAAAGTGACTCCCCATGTCCATCCGTTTCCGGATGCTTTTTTGCCATCATGATACCAACCAAGGTCTGCAGCAACAGAATTACCTGTTTTATAGGTTGTGCTTCCGGAAACAAAACCATTGGCAAGGTCAGAGTTAATATATTTTAAGGCAATACCAACTCCGTTCTTAGCATTAAGTTTGCGGGAATAACCAACATCAATTCCAAATTCACGGGGACGTCCTTTGGAAATAGGGTTCCCAAGATTGTCGGTAAATTCAATGTTACCTAAACTGAAATAACGGAGCGATCCGTATACAGCCTGGTTATCTGCAAATTTGTAAAATCCTGAAAGATTAGCAAGATATACATCACTTACGAGGTCTTTCAGCCATGGAGTGTAAGTGGCACCTACACCACCATTCAATGAATTAAAGGCAACCTTACCGGCATTCCACAATCCCGCATAAGCATCAGGAGAAGTGGCAACGCCAATATCTCCCATACCTCCAGAACGGGCATCGGGTGAAATACGCAGAAAAGGAACGGCAGTTGTTACAACGTTGATTGGTTGAACCTGGGCTTTCACAGCAGATGTAAAACCACAAAAGAGCAGGATTCCGGCAGTTAGTTTTAAAGCAGTTGGTCTCATTAGTAAGTTTTTAAATAATGGTGTAAATATAGAGCTTTTGATGAAATACAAAACTAAAGTATAGAATTTTATCCGAAACAAAAAAATCTGAATTTTTTTGTGTTTTTCCAGGCCAGATAACTGATTTTAATCATACTTTTTTTCCGGCAATATCCCCGTCTTGGACACATTTAACGATTCCCCCCTGTTTTTATTGTTTTTTGCCACAATTTTTCAAAGTAAAGGATTTTCCTGATTTTCATCTAATTTATTTAGCGGGTTATCAACATTTCCCGGTTTTTTAAAGGCCAACTCTGGCTATTCCCAGCTATTTTGAGACAACAACCCGCCCCTACTGGTATTTTAAAAAGTTGGACCCATTTAGCCAGTGTTTTACTTAAATGCCGATAACTATTATATGCCTGAAACCCGGACTTGCTGTATTTATAGCACAATTTATTAAATATCAGGCTTTTTGGTTCTCTCCTTTTCCAGGTAATTTAAATTGGCAGAGATTCTTGCTGCCTGGCTGTAGCTTTTCACAGAATCACCAGTTTTTCTATTACTTCTTTTTTCTTTTTGCCTGTAGTCGTGATACGTAATTTATAAAGGTAAACTCCCCGACCTATTTTTCCGCCATATTCATCTTTTCCGTCCCATTCAATTTCCGCTGAACGGTTACCCTCTGTTATAATAGTCTGATGAATTGTTTTTATTACCCTTCCTGTAATTGTCATGATCTGGATACTTACATCGAGTGGTTGCCCGGGCTTATTGTGTTCAAACCAAAATTGAGTTTTTGTAGTGAATGGGTTGGGATAATTAAGTACATGTTTCAATTCCGGCGACTCATCATTGGCAACAATAAATTCCAGTATTGCTTCATTCGAATTATTCAGTACATCCCATGCTTTTAGTTTAATGGAATGGGCGCCGGGCGCCAGCTCAGGCATTTGAAAACGAATTACTCCCTGCTGGTAACTGTTCAGGTCGCCCTGGTAAAAATCATTCAGGATGAAATATTTCCTGTTGTCATTATCTAATGTAGCTATAATATCATGCCCGATCCCGGTGCCTGCGGTATTGATACCGGAAGAATCTGAAAGTTTTACAATCAATACCGGATTTTGATTGGTAATTCCGCCATTCACAAACTTTTCATCATTTAAAAAAAGTTTTATCTGCGGGCCTTCCTGATCACTGCCTGCATTATTGCCTGTGCCCCCAACGATAAAATTGGTAAAATATCCATTGGCATCCTTTATTCCGTCTTCGGCATACAAACTCAGTTTGCCATTCCCATACTGATAATTTATATCTTTCGGCACTTTGAAAATAAATGAGAATCTGCCATTCAGCACGGAGGCCTTGCCTTTAAATAAAACATTGGTTTGCGTTTGAAATGCCATGGCCTGGCTGCCGGGATCATTGGCAAGAGTATTTACCGTTTGCGGTTTATCAAAAACAGTTGGATACACATTTCCATTAAAGTTTGCCAGTAAATTTCCCGGCACATCTGTCACCTCGCCTTCTACTGTTATTTTTTCCGTAGAGCTGAGTGTGTCTGCCTGTACGGCTGGTATTCCATTTACTTTTGTTGCCCTGACCCTTAACACAGGAAATGCCAATGTTAATGCGGGGTCGCCAAGCAGGGTAAATTTCCTGTTATTGGCTATATCGCCTGAAGTTTGGTAGGTATAATTCTTTGCCTCCTTCACTGCATCACCCAATGTTTTATATCGGCCATTTGCATCCGGTTGCAAAGCAAATTGCAGATAATTATTATTCATGATCCGGTTGCTGAAAGCGAATACAACTCTTGTGGTGGTCATCAAAGCAATAGCCCCGGTTTTTGGCCGGAGTAAAATATTTTCACCAATAGAATTAATCCCCGGGTTATCATATGGAGCAAAATCGCAGGTAGATGTAATAAATAATGGCAGGCGGTTCGGATTATTCCATCCGTTAACTATCTCCTGGTCAAGAATGGTTTCCTCGGCCAACCGCGCAGATCCTCCATGTCCATTGAAATTCCAGATGAGTGTGCCATTATAAACCTGGTTATTGATAGCCTGGTTGGCCTGCGGATAGTGGCTGCCACCCGGACCACTCTCCTGCTGGAATGCATCTAAATAAATTTTTTGCTGGTTAAAAACCGGGCCGGTTGCATTTGCAGTTGCCGTTATTACTTCAGCATCCTGTATATGCAGGTTATTATCTTCGTCGTCTGCAATAAAAGTGAGATTGTTTCTCCATGGTCCCAAACCCTGGGAACCTAAGTAAGCCGCCACTTTATCAGTAAAATTTTTTGCTTCATCAATATTTTTGGCAGGAACCCGGCCAATACCAATATCCAGTAAATTACTAACAGCTCCGGAATTGATATCTTCATTGTCATCTAAGAATCCAAAAAAATCATCTGAAGCATAGGACGACAATGGGTCCAGGGCAAAATTGTTCTCATATGCGGGAACAAGATTGGTATTACTATTTATCCTGTCCTTGTAATCATAAGAAGCATCACCATACAGCAGGAGGTACCGGGGTTTATTGACAGTATTTGCCCCGAATTTATCGTAATACATTTTAACAAAATCCCGGATGGCTGTGGGGTCGGGATTGCCGCTCCCGAATTCATTATATACCTGTTCAGTTGTTACAACCAGCGTTCGCAAACCATTTTGTTGCTGATGTATCTGTGCCAGGCGTTGCGCCTGTGATAAGAAGTTTGGATGGCTGACAATTAATAGATCAGACGGGGAAGCATTATGCAGATCCTGGTTAAAAATTTTCCCGATGATACCCGGGGTCAAATAACCCGTTGCGTTAAATGCCACATATTCCCGTAACCTGGAACAGCTGTTGACAAACCGGAATTCATTGTTGGCAAAATTTCCCTGCATCCTGGCCGGATTCAGCGGATCTGTAATATCCCAAACCTGTGTACTGGCAGCAGCGTTGGTGACTACAAATTCAGCAATATTATTTCCTACACTCTGCCAATCCCTGAATAAAAGCTGGTTGGTTCCATTCAAAGAAATATTCCTGCGGGAAAACAGTTCAAACCAGTTAAGCCAGCCCTGTGCATTGAAACTTCCGGGAACATACGTGTAGCTAATGACAATATTATTATTAGTGGCAATTCCATTTACCAAATTAGTAGCCTGTTGTGCAAACAGATCATACTGTCCGCCGCTGATGAAATTAACAGGAAGCTGAGCTGCCGGTTGATTATTGATACTAATATCAAACCGGCTGCCAACAGCCACTGATCTTGCTGCACAATTTGTTTGCAATAACAGTGGCGCATTGTTTTGAATATTGGGAACATTGACAGTAAAATTTCTTGTCAGAGTTCTTCCCGGTAAATTTGAAAATTCCTCTCCAAACCATTCTTTACTGCTCCCTAAAAAATTAACTGTGTCCAGTTCATGAAAATATCTTTCTGTGAAACCGTTAACCATAATATTGGGAGAAGACATCAGTGGGGCATCTACGATTCGCCTGCCATTTCCCCCAACACTTAAAAAATAATATGACCTGTCGCTAAAAACATTTTTGCGGTGAGAAAACCGGAGATTAACCGAATCTTTCACCCATTCATCCGGGCCTTTGGCATAAAACAGAATATAATCAGACCCATTAATGATTCCATCACCCCCGTCAACAACCATGATGGCATTTTCCTTCAGGTCATCCTCCCTTGGAACTGCATTGGCCTCAGCCAGCATTTGTCCGCCATTGCCAAATAAACGGATAGTATTAGAGGCAAGACTGCTGGTATTGATCCCAAGGCTGTTCAGGAGGGGTATATCAATTTTATAAATGCCGGGATCAGTAACGCTCAACTTATACCAGGCGCCGGAAGAAAGAACAGAATTGGCTGTATAATTTCTCTGTGGTAATGCTGACATGGAACAGGCTGTAAACCAGGCAAGACAAGAAATATACCGGCTCGTTATCATAGTTAAAAACCTCTTCTTTTTTGGGGATTTTTAGGTGAAAAAAAAGTAGTTCTGCCTGCCCTCTTTTACGGAAAGTGTCTATATTCGCAATCCCGGCAGGTAAACCCTGAATCAGGTGCAATATTTTACTCTATCCGGCGTTAAATTTATTCCAATTCATAGGTTTATGCAAAAAACAATGAGAAACTTAGTAATCCTGCTATCCTGTGCAGTGTTGATCACATCCTGCAAAAACGGAGGCCTTTTTAAGAAAAAAATGGACAAATCGGATGTTACCGGCTGGAACTACAATGATAAAAACATGGGTGGTTACCAGGTGTCCAAGTCAAAAGAACAGGGTACGGGTCCGGGTCTTGTGTTTGTTGAGGGTGGCACATTTACCATGGGGCAAACAGAAGAGGACGTCATGGGTGACTGGAATAATATTCCACGCCGTGTGTCTGTTCCTTCTTTTTATATTGACCGCACCGAAGTTGCCAATGTACATTATCGTGAATACCTGAATTGGTTAAACAAAGTGTTTGATCCGTCTGATCCGGCCAATCAGAAGATTATTGAAGCAGCATTACCTGATACACTTTGCTGGAGAAGCGAGCTAAGTTATAATGAGCCGCTGGTTGAGTTTTATTTCCGTCACCCCGGTTTTAATGAATACCCGGTAGTTGGTGTTAGCTGGAGACAGGCTCATGATTTTTGTCTCTGGAGAAGTGATCGGGTGAATGAAAAGTTATTAAAGGATAAGAATTTCATTAATAAAGCAAATCTAAAACCCGGCGCCCAACAGGGTGAAAACAATTTTACTACTAAATCTTACCTGTTAGGACTATATACAGCCCCTCCGGGAAAAATAAAAACCAAAAAAGGCGAACCTAAAGTTACTATTGCATCTATGGAAACAGGCATATTACTGCCTGATTACAGGCTGCCTTTTGAAGCAGAGTGGGAATATGCAGCCTATGGCCTGATCAATCAAAACCCAAGGGTGAGCACCAAAAAGAAACGCGGAGAAGAATTAGTTTCTAATAAACAAATGTATCCCTGGTCGCAGAATATTAACGGTCTTCGTGACACAAGGCATGGAAGCTGGCAGGGTGTTTTTCTGGCCAACTTCAAAAGAGGGTCCGGAGACAACGCCGGCGTGGCCGGTGGCCTGAACGATAATGCTTTTTATACCTCGCAGGTAAAATCTTTCTTCCCGAATGGCTTTGGCCTTTATAATATGGCTGGCAATGTAAGTGAATGGGTACAGGATGTTTATCGTCCGTTATCAACGCTGGACTATGATGATATGCCAGCTCCTTACCGTGGTAATAAATACCAGAAGATCTATAAAAATGCCAATGGAGAAGCTGAAGTTGATAGTACAGGAAAAGTGAAGATGGTTGACGTAACTGATGATGAAAGCAAGAACCGCAGGAACTATCAGCGCGGAAATGTAATTAACTTCCTGGATGGAGATTCCTTGTCACAATCTCAATATGGTTATGGCATCACTACACTTATCAGTGATAAATCAAGGGTGTATAAAGGTGGTAGTTGGAATGATCGTCCTTACTGGCTTACTCCCGGCAGCCGCCGCTACCTGGAAGAGGACCAGGCTTTAAGCACATTGGGTTTCCGCTGCGCAATGGATCGCATGGGTAGCCCGGAAGGAAATGGAAGGAAGGCCGGTCAGCAGTTTAAAACCCGCAGGCAAAACACCAAAAAGAAAAAATAATTTATTGATAAAATTTTACAAGCCCTCATCAGAGGGCTTTTTTATTGGACGTCATCTTACTTTTGCTTAATGACCACTGAAGAACTGTACCATATCTTTATAAAACATCCTTCTGCTCAAACTGATACCCGGAAACTAAAGCCCGGGGATATTTTTTTCGCTTTGAAAGGCGAGCATTTTAATGGTAATGCATTTGCCGGGCAAGCTATAGATCAAGGAGCCGTATATGCGGTAATTGATGAAACGGTCCCGATGGATATCGGGATTGAAATACCAGGAAAAACAATTTTGGTCAATGATGTATTAGAAGCGTTACAACAATTAGCGAAGCATCACCGGCAACAATTCACTATCCCATTCCTGGCTATAACAGGAAGCAACGGTAAGACCACCACCAAGGAATTAATTCATGCTGTACTTTCCTCCACATTTAAAACCTATACCACGGAAGGCAATCTGAATAACCAGATCGGGATCCCGCTGACCATTTTAAAAATTAAACCAGATGCAGAGATCGCCGTGATAGAAATGGGAGCTAATCACCAGAAGGAAATTGCTTCCTATTGCTCTTTTACTTTACCCACACATGGGATCATCACCAATTGCGGCAAGGCCCACCTTGAAGGATTTGGCGACATGGAAGGAGTAAGAAAAGGGAAGGGGGAGTTGTTTGATCATTTGCGTTCTCAAAACGGCACTGCCTTTGTCATGTGGGATTATGATTACCTGCAGGACATGAGCAAAGGCATCAGCGGCATTATAAAATATGGAACAACGGAAGATGCACATGTGATCGGTAGCGTTAAAAAAAGCAACCCTTATCTTGAAGTAACAATAAAACAGGGACTGGATGAGCACCTGATACAAACACAACTTGTCGGAGAATATAATCTTCCCAATGTCCTGGCCGCGGTTACAGTTGGAAAATATTTCAAAGTGCCTGATGATAAAATTAAGGAGGCTATTGAAAACTACTCCCCTTCCAACAGCCGGTCGCAGCTACTGGAAATCGGAACCAATAAAATCATTCTTGATGCGTATAATGCCAACCCCAGCAGCATGAAGCTGGCCATCGAGAATTTTGCCCATCTTACTGCGGACAATAAAGTTTTAATGCTTGGCGGAATGGCAGAACTGGGTGATGAAAGTCTTCATGAACATAAAGCTATTGTTGATCTCATCAAACAATATCACTGGAAAAAGGTAGCGCTTGTTGGGGGTGATTTTTTAAAATTTGATCACTCCTTTATTCATTTTGAAAATGCTGCCCAGGCAAAAGACTGGTTGAAGCAACAGCATTTTGAAAACACATACTTCCTTATAAAAGGCAGTCGCAGTATTCAAATGGAAAAAGTGCTGAATGATTAGTCTCATCTTTTAAAAGAATGATTCCTTTATGGAAGTTGCCGGTTATATCGCCTCGGTGCTGATTGGTTTATCCCTTGGGCTTATCGGGGGCGGCGGCTCTATTCTTACAGTTCCTGTGCTGGTTTACCTGTTTAAAGTTGAGCCTGTAACTGCTACTGCTTATTCTTTATTTATAGTTGGCAGTACAAGTTTGGCAGGTGCTTTGCCAAAATACCGGCAGGGACTCCTTGATTTGAAAACAGCTTTCATCTTTGGGGTTCCTTCCATTATTGCAGTATTTGCTACCCGTAAATTCCTGGTTCCCTCGATACCCCAAAAGGTATTTACTATTGGTGATCTCGTAATTACCAAACCTATTCTGCTGATGCTGCTGTTTGCTGTTCTGATGATTACCGCTTCCTTTTCCATGATAAAAACCAATAAACAACAACCGGCAGAATTGCCGGTGCAGTACTATAACTATCCGATGATCACACTTGAAGGCGTTGTGGTTGGTGTATTAACTGGTTTGGTTGGGGCCGGGGGCGGGTTTCTGATCATTCCTGCGCTGGTTTTATTTTGCAAACTGCCTATGAAAAAAGCAGTCGGCACTTCCCTGCTGATCATAGCTGCAAAATCATTGATCGGCTTTACGGGCGACCTTTCTAATTATGCCATGGATTGGAATTTACTTTTATCTGTAACCGCAGCAGCTGTTGCAGGGATATTTATAGGCAATAGGCTAAGTAATAAAATTTCAGGTGATAAATTAAAAAAGGCATTTGGCTGGTTTGTACTGGCGATGGGTATCTATATCATAATAAAAGAGCTATTTCTCTGACCGTTTCCCTGAAAAAAAAGAATCCTGTTTTTGCATTAATTTCACTTACTCAAAATTAAATCTCAATGTCATTTATTGACTGGATAAAACAACCCTGGCCCTGGTATGTGGCCGGCCCGCTGATCGGGCTAACGGTACCGTTACTATTACTGATCGGAAATAAAACATTCGGGATATCCTCTTCATTACGGCATATTTGCGCAGCCTGCCTGCCGGCAAATATTCCTTTTTTCAAATACGACTGGAAAAAAGAAATTTGGAATCTGTTTTTTGTATCGGGTATCGTAGCAGGAGCCTTTCTTCTTACCTGGTTTTTTGCAAACCCTGACCCCATTAAACTGAATACAAAACTCACAACCGATCTTCAAACACATGGCATCACTAATTTTCAAGGGTTGGTACCCGCAGAACTTTTTAACTGGAATGCACTGCTGTCAGTTAAAGGAATCGTCATGATGGTAGCCGGAGGTTTTATGGTGGGTTTTGGCACACGGTATGCCGGAGGCTGCACATCAGGTCATGCTATCATGGGATTATCAAACATGCAATTATCATCACTTGTGGCTACCATTTCTTTTATGACCGGCGGATTTCTGGTCGCCAACCTGTTGATCCCGATTTTATTGAAATTATAAGAAATACAAAAGAAAATGAGCCCATTGGAAGCAGTAAAAGAAAAAAAACACCGGGAATTTCTGGCAAAAAATACAGATTTCGAGGTACGTTCAATGGATACAATGTGTGTGAACGAATCTGAATTGAAACACCCTTTCTGGCACAATCTTAAATACATGTTGTCAGGAATATTTTTTGGTATTATCCTGGTGAAAGCAGAAGTGATTTCCTGGTTCCGGATCCAGGAAATGTTCCGGCTGCAAAGTTTTCACATGTACGGGGTGATTGGTTCAGCTGTTGCCATTGGAGCTTTATCAGTTTTTCTGATAAAAAAATTCAGGATCAAAACCATTTATGGCGAACCCATAGTATTCATACATAAAAGTTTTAACAAGGGGAATATTTTTGGCGGATTGATTTTTGGTTTTGGCTGGGCTCTGACAGGCGCCTGCCCCGGTCCTTTGTTTGCACAAATCGGAACAGGAGCTACTGTAATTATCGTGACTTTATTCAGCGCTATTGCTGGCACCTGGGTGTATGGGTACCTGAGAGAAAAACTTCCTCATTGATGGTTGAACAAAATTGAAATGAAACCGGCAGCTCTCTATATAACGCTTTGTCCATGGCTTATCATCGCTGTTTTTTTTACAGCCTGTAAAGGAAATGGCAGTGGATATAATACTATTGATACTACAGAACATTTGTGGCGTGGCTGGAACAAGTACCAGATACCTGAAAAAGACAGTATGGCAAGGTATGGCTATGAATTAATTGAAAATACTTCCTATTATCTCGGGCCAAAAGGGATTGTAGCACAATTAACCAATGGTATGAATTGCCAGAATTGTCATTTGAATGCCGGCACAGTACCCTGGGGAAATAATTATGGCGCTGTGGTTGCAACCTATCCGCAATTAAGAGCCAGGAGCGGGGGAATGGAAACTATTGTAAAAAGAATTTCAGATTGTATGGAAAGAAGTTTAAATGGCAAAGCAATTGACAGCAACAGTAAAGAAATGAAAGCCATGATCGCTTACATGCACTGGCTGGGAGATGATATACCTAAAATGCACAAACCCAAAGGAAGCGGTATTATGGATATCCCTTTTCTTGACCGGGCTGCTGATCCCCAAAAGGGAAGAATTGTTTTTGCAACTAAATGTCAGCGATGTCATGGTAACAACGGGCAGGGGCAAAAAAATGCGGATGGCTACGGATTTATTTACCCCCCGCTTTGGGGAGAAAATAGTTATAACACGGCTGCCGGTTTATTCCGGCTTTCAAGAATTGCAGGCTATGTAAAGAACAATATGCCTTTTGGTGAAGCGGAGTATGATCATCCGCAATTAACAGATGAAGAAGCATGGGATGTGGCGGCATTTGTAAGTTCACAACCACGGCCCTCAAAAATTTTTAAAGAAGACTGGCCGGATATTTCAAAAAAGCCGGTTGACCATCCTTTCGGACCATTTGCTGATAGCTTCAGTGAAGTGCAGCATAAATTCGGACCGTTTAAACCAATCATTGAAGCAAGAAAAAATAAACCTGCGAAATAACCGGGAAGATTAATCAAAGAATTTTTATGACCAAGAATGAACATGAAGACTGCCATTGCAGCGTCTGCATTCATCAGCACATTTCTGAAAAGGAAAAAGAACTTCATGTTCAGATTTCGGAAAACAACAGAAGAGATTTTTTAAAAAAAGCAGGCAAACTTGGATTGGGTCTTGGTATTGGCGGCGGATTGATCAGCCCGCTTGCAGCTTCAGCGTTATATATGGATGATGTTGCATACAAATTTGCAGATATATCAAAAAATAAAGCTGTAACAGGGGGTAAAGCACAACTACTTACTCTTTTGCATACAGCAGATATTCACTCACAATTAAATATTCACGATGAATTCTTTATTGAAGCCGGCAAACCTGTTTATAAAAAAAGAGGTGGCTTCGCTTTATTAAAAACAATGATCAATGAATTGCGGAAAAATAATCCGGATAATACATTGGTGATTGATGGCGGTGATTGTTTCCAGGGTGCCGGTATTGCAGCGCTTACGGAAGGCCAGGCTATAATACCCCTGATGAACAATATCGGTTACGATATTATGCTTCCCGGAAACTGGGAAGTGGTGTATGGAAAAGAAATGATGATGAAAGACATGTTTGCCTATAATGGGGTGAAAGTTTGTGCTAATATGTTTCATGATACTAAAGATGAACAGGATGGTGAACTGATCTTCCCCCCTTATTTTATAAAACAGGTTGCAGGAATCAAGATCGGGTTCATTGGTTACAATGATCCACTAACACCCAAACGGCAATCCCCGGCTTATAGCAAAGGCATTAAGTTTACATTTCCTGAAAAAAATGTGGCCCGGTATGTTCGCCTTTTAAAAGAGCATGAAAAATGCGACATGGTTTTTTTGTTAACCCATATGGGTCTTGCACAGCAGGTGGGCCTTTCAAATATTCCGGAAGTAAAAGGGGTGGATTATATTCTTGGCGCCGATACACATGAAAGAGTAAGAACGCCCATCAAAGGGAAGTATGCTAAAGTAACAGAGTCGGGGGCATTTGGTTCTTTTATTTCCAAACTGGACATAATAATCGAAAATGGAGTAATTAAAGACCATACCTACCAGCTACTGGATGTAGACCCCGACCAGTACAAAGAAGATGAAGAAATGAAAAGACTGATCACAAAAACAAGAGAGCCATTTAAAAAAGATCTTGACAAAGTGATCGGGAAAACAAAAACACCCCTTGTACGGTATTATGTGATCGAGACTCCCATGGATAATTTCATTACCGATGCCATCATGTGGAAATTTAAACCTGATATCGCCCTCAGTAATGGTTTCCGGTTTTGTCCTCCGTTAGTTCCCAATCCGGAAACGGGAATGGCAGATATAACAAAAGACTATCTGTGGAGCATGTTGCCGGTAGACAGTGAAGCCAAGTTAGGAACAGTTACAGGCACTCAGCTCCGGAAATGGATGGAAAAAGAACTGGAAAACGCTTTTGCTAAAAACCCTGCCAAAAGATTCGGCGGCTGGGTCGTAAGGTTTAAAGGAATGGAAGTGAATTTTACAATTCAAAAAGAAATTGAGAAAAGAGTAAACTGGATAAAAATAAATGGATCGCTCCTTGAACCTGATAAGGAATATGTATTTGTTGCTTGTGAAAGAGAAGGTGATCCTGACACCACACTTTGCAGGATGGAGGGTGTAAAAAAACCGAAAAAACTTGGAGTGACATTACATAGTGTGATTGAAGAGTATCTCAAAATCTTCTCCCCTATCTCTCCCAAACTGGAAGGACGCTGCACAGCCACAGATGCTCCGAATGACCTGCTGACTCAATTAAGGGGGGTAGGATATGAATTCAGATAGCGGAACATAAAAAAGGCAGCATATTGCTGCCCGAAATTTTTTCTTTTATTTTTTATTACCCTGCAAAAACATAACCGCATCCTTTTTCCTGTGCCCTGCCCAGTGCCCATACACCGGAAGGTACCGGCTGAATACCCGGAAGAATTCCACTGACAAAATCTTTTCTGACTTCTGCAGCATCCAGGCCCATCATTTGAGCTGCCACAGCGCTATAAACAGTTATTGCCATTTCGCACACACAGAACATGACGCCTTTGCTTTGTAATTGGTCAATGCCAATTTCCACTTCTCCTGCTCCTGGAATTTTAAATGCCCCTGGTTTCGGCTTCCAGAAAGGATTGCGAAGAGACGGTTGGTTTGTTTCAGGATCGTTTGCTTTAAACAAATCACCAAACTTGTATTTTGCCCAAAGCCTGTCTTCCATTCCATAGCTCATGGCGCTGTGACGAAGAACTACTACCACACTGCAATCCTTATTTGCAGTTCCGGTCATTTCGTTGGTCATTAAAAAAACTTTAGGCCATGCAAAAGGCATGATCTCATGTGGCTGTGTGGCATCAAAAACGACACGATGTTTGCCCTTGATTTTTTTAAACATTTCTTCAGGGTCATCAGATGCAGAAGGAATTGAATTGACCTCGCCGGCAAATGCATTTAGAGAAGGAGCTATGGTGGTTAAGCTGATAGCTGCTGCACCGGTGGCAAGCGTACTTAAAAAGTTACGACGGTCCGTTGATTTGGAGTTTTCGTTGGTATTCATAACTCAGAATTTTGATGAATAAATATTGAAAAGCCCGATAAGGTACGAAAAAAATAATATCAAATCTTATAACCCGGATTTTTAACCGGAATTATTTTGTAATTTTTCTGCCACAATTTCATATTATGAAACGCTTATTATGCATAACCCCGCTTCTGTTAATAACCAGCATTGCTGCATTTTCCCAACCAAAACCATACAATGCTGTTTTTGATCTTACTACTGACGATACAGTCACACATCAACGGGTGATTCGATGGATCAATAGTATCATAGAAGCTTACCCGGACGCAAAACTGGAAGTGGTGTTCTATGGCAAAGCCCTTCCCATGATTGAAACAGAAAAATCTTCAGTGGCAAGAGATGTAATCAAACTCGCAGCAGGAAAAAATGTGATCTTTGCCGTCTGCGAACAGGCCATGCAGGCACATAAAGTAGATAAAGGCATGCTGTTGCCGGGAGTAAAAACCGTTCCTGATGCTATCTATGAATTAATCTCCAGGCAGGCAGACGGCTATGGGTACATAAAAGTGACAAACTGATCATCCCCGTTTGATTTATTACATACCTTCTTTCGTATAATTTCATCATCTTTGCGGCCATTTTATGATCCGCTGGCTGTAACAGCCGGGCCTGTGCATGACTCTAAAATGGCATAATAGCACAGTTTATGAAGCTTTAATGGGTAGTTTATTGTTCAGATTGTTCCAAAGAGAAAAGAAAACAACAGAAAATGAGTGAAAAGAAAAATGTACGGGGTTATTTACATTCCGCTATGAGCTGCCGTTGCCCCCGCTGCCGGGAAGGCAAATTATTCCAGCACAAAACAACCATCAACTATAAAAAGAATATGCTGATGAATAAAGATTGCCCGGTATGTGGCCAGCCAACAGAGATAGAAGTGGGATTTTATTATGGCACCAGTTATGTAAGCTATCTGCTGGCCGTAATAATTTGTGTGATCAGCCTTGTTGCATGGTGGTTGCTTATCGGACTTTCAACATCCGATAACCGTTTCTTTTACTGGCTTGGCTTTAATGCAGTGCTGCTGGTTGTTCTGCAGCCCTGGCTGATGCGATTGAGCCGCAGCCTTTGGATATCCTGGTTTGTAAGATATGATCGGGATTGGAAAGAACATCAACCCATGGATGTTTCAGAAAGAATGAATGCAGAGCAGGCAAATAACTGGTAAAAATATTTTCTCCCTTATTTCTACGGGAATAAATCAAATGATTTTCAAAAAAGCCAAAGCCAGTACAAGCAATGCTATGGCAGGAAGGCTAAATGCTGCGATTCCGGCCCAAAATAGAAAAGGCTGATCTTTTCTTGAATAACGTTGGCTGGTTGACATAGCAACTCGGTTGCCACTATAACTTATGTATCCTCTTTTTAGTGCAAGGATTATTTTGAAAAGACAAAAAATAAAGACCCCTGCAAAAGCAAGAGAAGAAAAGAGGACAGGCCATATACCTGCAATCAATTGCATGTCAGATATTCTTATTTGACTCCAAAGGTAAAATTAGATTGCTTACTTTTGCTCCCCCAATGGAGACCTGCTCGAGTGGTTGAAGAGGCACGCCTGGAAAGTGTGTATACGGGAAACCGTATCGAGGGTTCGAATCCCTCGGTCTCCGCTGATATCCTAAAAGCTATATTGACTGTTGCTTTTTTTTACAGTGCCCCGAATAATTTTTCAAAATTTTCGGTTGTTGCCGATGTTATTATTTCGACACTTGCATTTTTTATTTCCGCCAGTTTAATAACTACATATTTCAGATAAGCCGGCTCGTTTCTCTTCCCCCTGAATGGTACCGGGGCCAAGTAAGGTGCATCCGTTTCCAGCACAATATGGTCAAGGCTTATTTTTTCCATCACTGCATCCAATCCGGAGTTTTTAAAAGTAAGTACACCGCCAATCCCCAGGTAAAATCCAAGGCCAATGATTTGCCCGGCCTGTTCCGTGTTTCCGGAAAAACAATGAAAAACCCCCTTCAATTTTCCTTTTTGATGCTCCGTGACAACCTTAATACATTCATCAATCGAGTTACGGGAATGAATAACAACAGGTATATCATAATGCAAAGCCCATTCAATCTGCTCATGAAAAGCATGGTATTGCTGCCGGGTAAATGTTTTGTCCCAGTAAAAATCAAGGCCTGTTTCCCCCACTGCTTTAAAGGATCTTTTTTCCAGGAAATCACGGGCCGTTATTAGCTCAGCATCGGGAACTTCTTTTACCGAACAGGGGTGAAGTCCCATCATACTCAAACAAACGGAAGGATACTCCTCTTCCAGTTTTAGCATGGCTCCGTGAGTGGAAGAATCAATAGCCGGCATGATAATATTTCTAATACCCTCTTTTTCAGCCCTTTCCAGCATTTGGGCCCTGTCTGTTTCAAATTCAGGTAAATATATATGAGAATGTGTGTCTATTAGTGTCATTTTCAACCCTTTTGGGCTACAAAACTCAGTAAAAAACTTTAAGAATCCTTTAAACTTTGTTCAATAAAGGTTATCTTATTTCCGTTAATTAGATCTATCCATAAAACTGCAGTTTATGAAATCCCCCTTCAATCTTACCCGGTTAGCCATCCTATCTTTTCTTTTTAGTTTACTGATGGTCTATTCCTGCTCGAAGGAAACAAGCCAAACCGGAACTGATGCACAGGAAGAAGAAGTATCAAAAGCTGCCGGGGAGTCAGATGCCAAAGCCGAAACCACATATAATGAATTTTTTGATGATGCTATGGGTGCAAGTAATGAAGTGGGGGTTGCCGGGTCGGGTGTATTTTATGGCCGTCCGGACACCTTAACGCCGGTACCCCGTTGTTTTACAACTACGATTACACATCCAAATAATACTCCATTCCCGGTAATAGTGGAATTGGATTTTGGAACAACCGGCTGTCCCGGCCCTGATGGAAGGGTTCGCAGAGGAAAAATTATTATTGAATATACCAATCGCCTTATCTATCCCGGAGCAATTGCAACCACCACTTTTGATAGGTTTTATGTTGATGATATACATGTGGAAGGAACACATAAAATAACCAATATTTCAGCTACTCCTGTTCCTCCTGTCAACCTGACCAGGAAGTTTAGAGTGGAAGTTATTAATGGTAAACTTAGCTGGCCTGATGGCAACTTTATAGAATGGAATAGTACCAAAACAATCACCCAGGTTGATGGGTTAGCAACACCGGATTATCCTAAGGATGATGCTTTTAAAATTGAAGGTTCTGCAAACGGATTTGTGAAAAGAGGCAACCTGCTCGTTCGCTGGGAGTCGATTATTACAGAACCCCTCCTGAGAAGGTTAACATGCCGTTGGATCGTAAAGGGCAGGATAAGAACAGTACGAGTTAACCTGCCAGACCCTAATAACAGCCCCTGGGTCGCTATTCTTGATTTTGGTACGGGCAATTGCGATAACCAGGCTACGATAACCATAAACGGCGTTACCCGCCAAATTACTTTGCCGTAATTAAAAAAATATTATATCTTTAAACCAGTTTTCATAGGGTACGGATTAAAAACGGGCCAGGGTTTCTACCCAGGCCCTAACTTTTTTACAGGCCACCCTTTAGCTTTTGATGAAATTCGGGTCAATTTTACTAAAACAAAAGCCCATTCCCGTGAAATATTCGAGTAGTTGGGGGAGAGAATAACTCATCCTGTCCCAGGCCTTTTCGCTTTCGTGTAATACAATAATATCGCCTTCAGATACTTTCCTCTTTACCCTTTCAAAACAAATAGCAGGATCCAATGAAATATCCCAATCACCGGCAAGGATATTCCACATTACAACCGTCATTTTATTTTCGCCTTGCTTTAACCGGTGCAATTGTGATCTTTTTATCCGGCCGTAAGGAGGCCGGAATAAAGGGCTATTGATATATACACCCGCCTTTGTAATATCATTAATATAATCTGTAACCGAAGTTTTCCAACCGTTAATATGGCTGAAACTGTGATTGCCCACAGCATGTCCATCATCAATCACTTGTTGAAAAAAACCCGGATACCGGGACACATTTTCGCAGATACAAAAAAAAGTGGCTTTTGCATTATATTTTTTTAATTGTTGCAATACAAACGGCGTGATAGCGGGATGAGGGCCATCATCAAAACTGAGATAAAGTGTTTTCTCTTTTACAGGCATATCCCATAAACAACCGGGATATAATTTTTTGAGCCACCAGGGTGTCTTTACCAGGTAACGGTCCTTTTTAAGAAAATTAAATACTGCTGTTTTTTTTGCTTTCCAGTAATGTGGTGCAACAAATGTCATGACCACAAATATACTTTATTGAAGTTTGACGGTTAAGAGTATGATGCATACCAAAGCAGTTTTTAAAAATCATTTCAATCCGAGTAATCAGCGGTTTATCTTTGCCCCATGTCAAAAAGAGTTCGTGTACGATTTGCACCTTCTCCTACCGGTGGGCTTCACCTGGGTGGTGTGCGAACAGTTTTATACAATTATTTATTTGCCAAAAAACATGGCGGTGATTTTATTGTAAGAATTGAAGACACTGACCAGAGCCGTTATGTTCAGGGAGCTGAGGAGTACATTTTTGATTGCCTCAGGTGGTGCGGACTCGACCCTGATGAAAGTGTGCAGCATGGCGGGAAATATGGCCCTTACCGCCAAAGTGAAAGAAAAGAGATTTACAGAAAATATGCAGAACAATTAGTAAAAGATGGCCATGCTTATTATGCATTTGATACACCGGAGGACCTGGAAAAAATGCGGCATGATTTTAAAACAGAGCAGAACACTTCGCCGCAATATGATCATACTATCCGCATGAAAATGCGGAATTCACTGACTTTGTCAGCTGACGAATCCCGGAAATTATTAGCTGAGGGAACAAGACCCGTAATCCGCATTAAAATGCCGGACCAGGAAACTGTTTCTTTCAAGGACATGATCCGTGGCGATGTCAGTTTTGATACTTCGCTGGTTGATGACAAAGTTTTATTGAAAGCGGATGGCATGCCTACGTATCACCTGGCAGTAGTGGTGGATGATTACTTAATGCAGATCAGCCATGCTTTTCGCGGTGAGGAATGGCTCCCCTCCGCCCCTGTCCATATCCTGCTATGGAAATATTTATTTGGTCTTGACCATATGCCCAGGTGGGCACATTTTCCGCTAATATTGGGGCCCAACGGAAAACTAAGCAAAAGAGACGGGGCAAAATACGGCTTTCCTGTTTTTGCTATGCGCTGGACAGACCCCAAAACCGTTGAGTTGACAGAAGGATTTAAAGAAAAAGGATTTTTACCGGAAGCGTTTATCAACCTGCTTGCATTGCTTGGCTGGAATGACGGTACTGAGCAGGAAATTTTTACCAAAGAAGAGTTGGTTGAAAAATTCTCCATAGAAAGAGTACATAGCGGCGGAGCAAAATTTGATTATGAAAAAGCAAAATGGTTCAACCATGAATGGATAAAGAAGTCGGGAGTCGGGAGTCTGGAGTCAGGAGTCAGAAACGTCCTTATTGAAAAAGGTATTGCTGGTATTGACGATGTTGTTCTGAATAAAGTGATTGGATTAGTTAAAGACCGCTGTTCCTTGCTTACTGATTTTTATGACCAGGCTTATTTCTTTTTTAAAAGCCCGGAAAACTGGGATGTGGATGCGGTAAAACCAAAATGGAATGAAGCAAAAAAATTGTTCTTTGCTGAACTGACCAGGAATTTTGAACTAAACCCTGACTGGAAAGCAACCGTACTTGAAAATAATTTTAAAGAAATTGCCGCCGTAAATGAGATTAAACCCGGAGAAGTTCTTTTACCATTTCGTATTATGCTGGTAGGCGGTAAGTTCGGGCCAGCTGTTTTTGATATAGCTGAGGTTTTGGGAAAAGAAGAAACCATCGCCAGGATTGAAAAAGCTGTGTCCGTTTTCTAACCCTGTTGTTGTATCAGCTTCATTAGCGGGATAATATCAGTCATACCAAGTTCTTCAATAGAAACAATATCTGCATTATCCAGTTTTATCATGCCGGTTGTATTTGATACTGCCTGTGCAGCAGTACGTATTCCCGGAATAACTGGTGATACTTCAGGATAACCGAGAATATAGCTTAGAGCAAGTTGTGTTTTGGTGCAAGAATATTTTTGGCATAATTGCCAGACCGGTTGCAAAACTTCATTCGCTTTTTGCAGCACTTCTTTTGTCAACCGGTTTTTGCGGTGGTCATTACCAGGGAACGAAACACCCATATCAAATTTTCCTGTAAGCAAGCCAAATTGTAACGGCATCCTGGCGATGATGCCATATCCCTTTGCATGGGCCGATTTCAATAGCGGCAAAGCTTTCTGATTAATTATATTCAACGCCAGTTGAAAGCCGTTCCCCAGGTTTTCATTTATCAAAAATTCAGCTTCCGGTAATGGTTCAAATGTATTTAACGACAAGCCCCAGTATCTTATTTTGCCCTGCTGCTGCAGCAATTTCATAGCCTCAATACATTCTCCCTGCTGCAGATGCTGCATTCTGGCAGAATGCAACTGGTAATAATCAATCACTTCTCTTTTTAAACGTTTGAGGCTCGCCTCACAACCAGCAATAATATATTGCTTTGAATAATCGGCAGTGAACTTTTCATTTCTTGCCACATTCCCCACCTTGCTTGCAATGATCATATCTTTTCTTTTTCCCAGCAATCCTCCCAGCAATTTTTCAGAATGGCCAAGACCGTAAATATCTGCCGTGTCAAAAAAATTGATACCCAGATCAAGTGATCGGTGAATCGCTTTTTTGGATTCATTATCGTCTGCATCTCCCCACCCTATTGCAACAGAACCTATCATGGCATTACCGCCAATAGCCCAGGCGCCGAAGCCGATCTCACTGACGAGCAGGTCTGTGTTTCCGAATTTTCTGTAATGCATGCTGTAATTTACAAAGCTGTACCTGAAAGAATGTATTTTCGCAATACAAGTCTGAAATATGTCACGACCTATCAGAGTTTTAGTAGCCAAAGTTGGATTGGACGGTCATGACCGTGGCGCCAAGGTGATTGCCACAGCGCTGCGTGATGCCGGCATGGAAGTAATCTATACCGGCCTTCGGCAGACCCCCGAAATGGTGGTCAATGCTGCATTACAGGAAGATGTGGATGCCATCGGTATCAGTATTCTTTCCGGCGCCCATATGACCGTTTTTCCAAAACTGATACAGATGATGAAAGAAAAAGGAATGAATGATGTATTGCTTACCGGTGGCGGCATCATCCCGGAAGATGATATGGAAAAACTGAATGACAGCGGTGTAGGAAAGCTTTTTGCACCGGGAACAGCTACTTCTGAAATTGCTGATTACATTAAACAATGGGTTAAAGAAAACAGGAACTTTTAAAAATATTTTATGTACCAGACTTTATTGATCATTTTAGAGAACGGGATCCTCACTATTGTCATTAACCGGGTGGATAAGCTAAATGCTTTGAATAAAGAAGTTTTGACAGAACTGAATAAAGTACTGGACGAAATTGAAAGAAATCACGCTGTCAGATCGGTGATCATTACCGGGGCAGGATCAAAAGCATTTGTGGCAGGTGCCGATATAACGGAGTTTGGCGGATTAAACAAAGAAGAAGCCATGTCCCTGGCCAAACGCGGGCAGGATACTTTTTTCAGAATAGAAAATTGCAGAAAACCTATTATTGCTGCAGTCAATGGTTTTGCTTTGGGCGGTGGCTGTGAATTAGCCATGAGCTGTCATTTCCGGATAGCAGCAGAGAATGCAAAATTTGGCCAGCCGGAAGTGAACCTTGGCCTGACCCCCGGTTATGGCGGCACACAACGACTAACTCAGCTGATCGGCAAAGGAAGAGCTATTGAACTGCTCATTTCCGCCAATATGATCGACGCTAATACCGCTTTGCAATATGGTTTAGTAAATCAGGTGGTGCCGCAGGAAGAATTATTGGACAAGGCAAGATCTATTCTTGAAGTAATAAACAGTAAAGCTCCAATTGCTGTTGCAGGCTGCATTAAAGCGGCTAATGCGGTCTTTGATGAGTCGCAAAATGGATTTGAAACTGAAATAAAAGAATTTGGTAATTGCTTTGTTACAGAAGATATGAAAGAAGGCGTATCTGCTTTCATGGAAAAAAGAAAAGCGGCTTTTACCGGAAAATAAACCTTAGTTAAAAAATTCATCCCGAAATACCCGGATTATTTTTACAAACCTTTTTTTATAATAATCACCTAAAGGAGAAATCACTACCCCTTTTGCTTTTCCTGATGTGGAATGAATAAACCGGAGCGTATCGTCTGTTGCACTTTCAATAATACCCATGTGTCCTACGATGAGGGTAGTACTGTCCGTTCCTGTAAATAATATCAGATCTCCCGGCTTTGCTTTTTCTATTACAATGTCTTTACCAAAATTGGTAAAGTCAACAGATGAACGGGGAACTGAAATATTGAAATGATTGAACACATAAGTGATAAAACCCGAGCAATCAAACCCTTTTCGGGGATCGGTGGAAGCATACAGGTAAGGAATGCCAACAAGTGTTTTGGCAAAGGCAACCATTGAATCCGGTTGAACGGTTTCAATGGCGATCTCCTTAGCAGCATCTTGCTGTGGCACATTACCGGTTTTAGTATCCGGCGTATCGGTAATAGCTGGTATTA
Source organism: Chitinophagaceae bacterium (assembly GCA_041486045.1). Taxonomy (GTDB): domain Bacteria; phylum Bacteroidota; class Bacteroidia; order Chitinophagales; family Chitinophagaceae; genus JJ008. The sequence continues at coordinate 28,525 of JBGPKR010000018.1, forward strand.
TAGTAATAGTATCTTCAGATTGCTTACCGGAGTTATGATTTTTTTTACCGGTGCAGCCTGTCAAAGTCACAACAATAGTTATAAAAAAAAATATGCTGCTGAATGCTGACATATTAATTAAACATTAAAATTATTTCTCCACCAGCTTCTCATCAATGAGATAAGCTGCGACCCCGCTGATATTGTCGTTTCCCTGCGCATCTTCCAGGTAAACTTTAAATGAAGTAATGCTGGCAGCGGGGAATGTAAGAATTCGCTTTCTTCCCACACTGGTACCCAAAATTTGCCCGATGGCTTTATCATTTTTGTATAGTACCACGCTAAATCTGCGAATACTTTGTCCCAGGTGAATGGCTTCCCGCAATACGATACAATTTATTTTGGCAGTCTGTTTTAGCTGTACAATAAAATTCTGCATATTGATACCATATGTTGAAGAAGGAGAATCAAAACCACGGATGAGCATAGGCTTTTCAGAAAAATCTTTTGAACTGAACTCATAATAAGTATCTGCTTCTTTCAGCAGGTTTTCAGCAAAGCTCTGGTCACGCAGCTGTTTAAATTCTACCAATGCTGCAGAATCTTTTTCATTGATCAATCCCCTCCTGTCCGGCGGCACGTTCAACAAAAGATTGGCGCCTCTTCCCACTGATTTTAAATACAGCTCAAATAGTTTTTGAGGTGATTTGAGCTTTTTATCTTCAGCGGCATGATAAAACCAGCCCGGGCGAATGCTTACATCACATTCGGCCGGTATCCACTGCCTGCCATTATAGTTACCATGGTTAAGCGTATCTGTTTCTGGCGCACCCAATCCTCTTTTGAAACCGGCCGTGTCTAAGAAATTCCAGTTGGGATCACCGGCAATACCGTTTTCATTTCCCATCCAGCGGATGTCAGGGCCGATATCGCTGAAAATAACTGTTTGGGGAGAATACCGGCGGACAGTGTTTTCAAACTTCTTCCAATCGTAATTCTGTATTTTTCCATTGGGCCCTTCGCCATTAGCGCCGTCCCACCATAGTTCCCAGATGGGGCCATAGTTCTGAATAATTTCTTTAATCATGTTCACAAAAACATCATTGTATCTTTCTGTGCCGTAATCAGGATGGTTCCTGTCCCAGGGAGAAATATAAACGCCGAATTTTAATCCATATTCCCTGCATGCCATGGAGAGTTCTTTCAGCACATCACCCTTTCCATCTTTCCACTTGCTTTCTCTTACGGTATGTGTTGAAAATTTGCTTGGCCACAAACAAAAACCGTCATGGTGTTTAGCGGTAATGATGATCCCTTTTGCTCCGGCGGCCTTTGCTACCCTGCACCACTGGCGGCAATCAAGGCCCGTAGGATTAAATAAATCTTCAGGTTCTGTTCCTTCTCCCCATTCTTTATCGGTAAATGTATTGGGGCCAAAGTGAGTAAAAAGATAAAATTCTGTTTCATGCCATGCAAGTTGCTGTTTGGAAGGTACAGGTGATTTAACCTGTGCATATCCGCTACATGCGATAGCTAATAAAATTATAAGGCAGGATCGTTTCATTTTCTCATTTTAAAAACATACAATATAGGGTCTGCTACCGGATGATTGGCTGTATAAGTATACCCCAAAAGCTTTGCGATTGTTTGTGCAAACTGCTGCTGGTACAATTGCATCTCCGACCCGTTAACAATCGGGTTTGATTCTCCTCTCGCAGGTGTATCAGGTCCCATCACGGCAAACCATATTTCATGTGAATCTTCTATTTTATTATTATGGCTTGTCCATTCTTCCTTCTTTACATCTCCCCTCCCATGATCAACCGTAACAAACAAGGTCGTTTTATCTTTATACCGAGGATCTTTTTGTACAATATCCCATAGTTGTTTAAGCCATTCATCTACCCGGTGACCTGCATCCAGGTAAGAACGATATTGACCGGCATGGGCCCATTCATCCGTTTCACCATATGCAATGTATAAAACCTTTGGGTTTTTTGTTTTCAGGCATTCCATGGCTGCATAGTGGGTAAATACATCCAGGCATTCTTCCTCGCCAAAGGGCCGGTGTGCATCCATATTCATTGCATTAATGAGCTGTTCGTTAGCGTTGGGAATATTTCCGCCTGTTGGATTAAACCCGCACACAACCGGTATCCCGCTTCTTTCTTCATTTAATATCCGGTCAAATGCATCCCAGGCGCCGAAGGCAGCCACTTTCCCTTTCAACCTGGATTGTTTGTTCAGAAATTCCAGAATCGTTACATGAGGATTTGCGGGATAATCGTTGCTGTTGATAGCTGTATCGGCATAACCTGTCATTATTTCGCTGTAACCGGGATAACTGAACCAGTAAGGATTCATATTATCAACTTTGCTGCCTATCGTCCTGTTGCCAAACAATTGCCCGTTGTTAACGACCACAGACCATAGGAAAGGAAACAGTTTTTTTCTTCTTTCATTTTCATCATGGCCCCAGTAGTGTTTAAAAATATACTCGCTGTCGCCCTGGTTGTACTTACTGTTATTGGCAATAGCCGAATCCATCCCTTTAAATACTTCCTGCCAGCGAAATCCGTCGGTAGTAACTATAATAATATTCTCAGTTTGGCGCTGTGCATCAGCAAAAACAGGAGTAAATAAGAAAAAGGATAAAATCAGTTTTTTCATACCGGCAATTTAGCACAGCCGTTTGAACTTTTAAAGTCAAAAATCATGTACCTGATTGCCCGTTTGGCCTACCTTTGCGCCGTAATTTAAAAACCATACTTTTTATGGAATACAGGATTGAAAAAGACACTATGGGCGAGGTAAAAGTACCGGTTGACGCCTATTTTGGAGCACAAACCCAGCGCAGCATTGATAACTTCAGGATTGCGCAGGATATCAACAGGATGCCGAAAGAGATTATCCGGGCTTTTGCTTATTTGAAAAAAGCAGCAGCTAACAGCAACCTGGAGGCGGGGGTATTGCCTAAAAATAAAGCTGATCTTATCGGGAAAGTATGCGATGAAATACTGAAAGGAAAACTAGATGATTCTTTTCCGTTGGTGGTTTGGCAAACCGGCAGTGGTACACAAAGCAATATGAATGTAAACGAAGTGATTGCCAATCGCGGCCATGTGCTGAAAGGCGGTAAATTAACTGATAAAGAAAAATTTCTTCATCCCAATGATGATGTGAACAAATCACAATCCTCCAACGATACTTTCCCGACTGCCATGCACATAGCTGCATACAAAATTTTAGCAGAAACCACAATTCCCGGGATAAAAAAACTAAGAGATACCCTGGCAAAGAAAAGCAGGAAATATATGAAGCTGGTGAAGATAGGGCGAACACATTTTATGGATGCCACACCCTTAACCGTCGGCCAGGAATTCAGCGGTTATGTTTCCCAATTAGATCATGGTTTAAAAGCAATTAAAAATTCCTTATCCCATCTCAGCGAATTAGCTTTGGGGGGCACTGCTGTCGGCACGGGTATTAATACTCCCCCCGGCTATGCGGAAAATGTTGCCGGGGAGATAGCTGCATTAACGGGATTGCCTTTTATAACCGCCAAAAACAAATTTGAAGCGTTGGCAGCACATGATGCCATTGTAGAATCACATGGAGCATTGAAAACAGTTGCAGTAAGCCTGATGAAGATCGCCAACGATATCCGTATGCTTTCATCCGGGCCCAGAAGTGGCATCGGTGAGATTTTTATTCCGGATAATGAACCCGGCTCCTCCATCATGCCCGGTAAGGTAAACCCAACACAATGCGAAGCATTAACGATGATTGCAGCACAGGTAATGGGTAATGATGTAGCCATCAATATTGGTGGCGCCACGGGGCATTTTGAATTAAATGTTTTTAAGCCGGTGATGATCTACAATTTCCTGCACAGTGCAAGACTGATCGGGGATGGATGTGTCTCTTTTAATGATAAATGTGCGGTGGGTCTTGAACCCATTGCAGCCAACATTAAAAAACATGTTGACAACAGCCTGATGCTGGTCACTGCCCTCAATACAAAAATTGGTTATTACAAAGCGGCGGAGATCGCACAAAAAGCACATAAGCAGGGAACAACCTTAAAGGCTATGGCTGTAAAATTAGGTTATGTAACTGCTGAACAATTCGATGAATGGGTGAAGCCTGAACACATGGTGGGAAAAATACGATGAGTTTAAAAACGTAAAATTGCTATCGTAAAAACCGAAGAGCTATGATATTTTCTTTTTTTTTATCCTGTAAAATTTCCAAATAGCAATTTTTTGTACCTATCTTAACATTGCATTAATCCAAACCCTTTTGTAAACTCAAATCTGCTACCATGAAAAGAAACCACCCGCTGTCTCTTTACAATTCTGACAACCCGCCGAAAGCCCAGAACCAGGAATCTTCAACCCAACCTGCACAAAGCAAGTCTCCTTATTTGAAAGCAATGCTGTCGGGTAAAACAAAATTGTTTGCCCCGGAAAAGGATTTAGCTGTGATAAATCCCGACCATGAAGCTGCTTTACGGTATATAAAAGAAAGTGCTTTAGTAAAAAAAATATATATAGAAAAAATGAGTTGCTAACTATTTGCGAACCGTAACCTTGAGTATAACCTAAAACAAATGTCCCCTGATGATCGGGGGACTTTGCTTTTTTAAAATAACTCCGGCAATTTTTATTTTTTGATGAATTTTTCAACCTGCACTTCCATATCAAGGCCGTTGTACAGTTTCAATAAATAGATCCCCGGCCTGAAGAAGGAAACGTCGACCGGGAAATCATTGCGGAAACTGGTTTCTTCTTTCAGCATCCTGCCATAAACATCGTAAAGTTGTATGAGCAATGGTTTTCTAAGCTCCTTTTTACCATGAATGTATAAAATATCGGTCGTGGGATTGGGATAAACACTGATCAGATCTTTAACTCTCGCTGGCCTTACCCCCGGGTTGTCATTCAATGACAAAACAATCCCTGTATACGTATACTCCATGATAGCCCCTCCATTAACCGTTGCACTTGCATCACGGGCTACATAAAATTTTAAGCCGGTAGGACCTATCCTGATCCTTCTAACCCGGTTACCATCGCCCAGGAAATAAGGAATGGTATCCCCGATAACGGCAGTCCCTGATGCATTCAACTTTACGCGATATACTCTATCCTTTTTCAATGGGGTTATCAGTAAAGAATAATTCCAGCCCGGGATCTTGTTCTGCCCGTAAAAATCAACACTGGAACTGGCAATTGTAGGCCAAAGCTGATTATTACCTTGTGCATAAAGAGCAGCCATATTAGCGGCTGTTTCTGTGAAGGTAGTAAACATAGGTTCCTTATAAGCGGGTGTAACAGAACAAAAAGCTTGTTCATTAGCACTAGTATTTTGGCCGATTTTATAACCATTTACATTTCCTTCACAATAACCAGATACCTGGTCCCATCCATAATTTTTTCCTGCTTCTATAATATTAATTTCATCATCTGTTCTGTCCATCTGCTCAGTACTGTATAAAATATCACTGCCTGCTACGTTTCCCCATACGAGGCCTTGTGCATTTCTATGCCCTAAAGTAAATACATAATCCCTGGGGGTAATTGGTGCGCCGTCAAAGAAAGGGTTATCATCAGGTATCCAGGCATTTTGCGCTGCATCGCCATCGCTTTCTGAATTTAAACGCAATACTTTCCCTTCCATGACATCAACATTCTGTGCATTTTCTGTCCGGGTTGTATTAAGAAACTGGCCCGCCCCCATGTCACCTACTGTATAATATAACCGGTATTGTGTATGTGCTGCATCTGCCCCCGGTTCGATATCAGGACTAAAAACTAATCTGCCTGAATTGTGGTCACTACTGCCCGGAATAGTACTTATAATAGTAACCGGGCTGCTTAATGTATTTCCACTATAAGTGAATCGAACAATTTTTGTTGTGTAAATACAACTGGTATTTGTGCCGGGACAGCTGCCTTTATTATAAACGTATGCAGCATACACCCAAGGCTTTGCTGCTCTTACAGCAGGATCAGATGAATAAAGATTGGGGTGAATAGCCAATCCCATTAAACCCCCTTGCGGAGGATTTGCTACACCTTGAGGAAAATTTATCGTACCATCAGTTGCCCGCAGGTCCACTAATACAGTTTTTACTCCTGTGGCTACGCTGATCCTGGATATCAGATAAGCGCTGTTTTCTGTTACCCATAAAGAGTCATTGGGACCATAAACCACCTCCCAGGCAGAACTCAATCCTGAAATAACTGTTCTTTTTGAAAATGGTTCTGACTGGGCTTTTAACTCATTGATGGAAATAAATAAGAAAATGCCTGTTATGATTTTTATCATAGGAGAGAATTTGGATACATAAAATTATCAAAAATAAACACAAGTTCAATAGTGATTTTACAAGGAAAAACCTCCGGGATTTTTATATGTTAATAAGCAGAAACTCCTATTGTTATTGGTTAGCCATTCAT
>JBGPKR010000019.1:0-34935 GCA_041486045.1 Chitinophagaceae bacterium
CTGAGTCACTACCTTCCGCTATATAGAAGCTTCCATTCCTATTTTTTTACCGATTATTATTTATACAACAATTAGTTTTGCAGATCATGAAAAAAATATTTTTTGTCTTAACACTACTTATCCTCTCAATTCCGAAAGCCGGAGCCTGTGATATCTGCGGATGTGGCGTAGGTAATTTTAATCCTTATATGTTCCCGCATCTGTCAAAAAATTTTCTCAGCTTAGGTTATCAATACAGGTATTATCACACCCATTTTTTTGAAAATGGCGATGAGATCAATAACAGGGAACGTTATAACACATTTTCTATTTCCGGTCAGTATAGCCCGGTAAAGGGCCTGCAATTGATGGCCGTCATTCCTTTCCAGGTCAACCGCCAGAGTGGTCCCGAAGGGAATAAATCATTGAATGAGCTGGGCGATATTATCCTGTTAGCCAATTACAAACTTTGGGATCATACCAGCGGGAAAGAAAATAATATGGTACGCCAAACCCTGCAGGCAGGTGGCGGTATCAAGTTTGCCACCGGTGGCTATCATTTTGATGAAAATAATGAAGCCCATGTTGGCAATTCGAATTTCCAGGCCGGTAGCGGCAGTACCGATTATTTATTGAATGCTTATTATTCAATTCGCTACAAAAAATTTGCATTCAGCAACGGGGTTAATTACAAAATAAATTCAACCAATAAAAATGGTTACCAGTTCGGCAACCGTTTTCAAAATGTTACCCAGATAAAATATATAAAAGACATTGGTTCATTTTCCATTATACCCAGTGCCGGCATCGTTTTTGAAAGGATGCAGGAAGATAAACAGGATGCTGTGAAAGTGGACAACAACCGCACCGGTGGCTACAATACGCAAGCCTTGCTGGGTGTTGACATCAACAACAAAAAATGGGCTTTGGGTATCAATTATTCAGCTTCCCTGAAACAGAATCTTGCAGCAGGTCAGATCAACGCAAGACCGGGGTTGAATATTCACCTCAGCTATTCTTTATAAACCCGACGTAATTTTTAGAAGAAGGGACCTTTCAAAAGTATTTTCAACACGGAGATACGGAGAAACAGAGTTACACAGAGTCTTGATTACCAATTTTACTTTCTCTGTGAAACTCAACCCCTCTGTTACTCTGTGTTTAAATTCTTCACTATTGAAACGACCCTTTTTTCTATTTTATAATATTTGATAAAAATCAGCCCCCCCTCTGAACTTACTCATGGCCTTCCCCCGGCCCCGCCTTTATTTTAGCCACTTTATTTTGGAATAATATGCCTTCAACAACAATTGCTGATAAAAAATTGCACTGCTATCATTGTGGCGAAACATGCATCAATGATAAGATCTGCCTGGAAGAAAAAAAATTCTGCTGTGAAGGCTGCAAAATGGTGTACCAGATCCTGAACCAGAAAGATCTCTGTGATTACTATAAACTGAATGAGGCCCCGGGCATCAGCCAGCGGGTAAAAGTCAGGAAAGACAAGTTTGCTTTCCTGGATAATGAGAAAATACAACTCCGGCTTACCAGTTTCCGGGATGACAAACAGGTGCATGTAACTTTTTACCTGCCGCAGATGCATTGCAGCTCCTGCCTCTACCTGCTGGAAAACCTGCACCGGATCGATCCGGGCATCATTTCCGGCAAAGTAAATTTTACCCGCAAGGAAGTTGATTTAGTTTTTTTGATCCCACAAACAAGTCTGCGAAAAGTGGCCGAAACACTCAGCAGCATCGGTTATGAACCCTATATAAGTCTTAATGACCTGAAAGAGAAAAGACCGGCCATTAATAAAAGCATGATCTACCAGTTAGGCATTGCTGGTTTTTGTTTTGGCAATGTCATGCTGATGAGTTTTCCTGAATATTTAGGCATTGATGCCAGTGAAGCAGGGCTTCGGGGTATTTTCCGTTGGATGAATTTCGGATTGGCCATTCCGGTGCTTCTTTATTCATCACTCCCTTTTTACCAGTCATCGTGGAAAAGTTTACGGCATAAATTCCTGAATATTGATACACCGATCGCTTTGGCCATCATCATTACATTTATCCGCAGCGCTTATGAAGTAATATCCGGTACCGGCGGTGGGTACTTTGATTCCATGACCGGTATCGTATTTTTTATGCTGGCGGGCCGCATCCTGCAGGACAAAACATACCGGCAATTATCTTTTGATAGAGACTATACTTCTTATTTCCCTGTTGCTGTATCCATTTTAAAAGAAGATAAGGAAGTCCCGACGACTTTGCCCGATATAAAACCAGGCAATACCTTACTCATTCATAACGAAGAATTAATTCCTGCTGATGGGATATTGACAAAAGGAAAAGCTTTTATTGATTACAGCTTTGTAACCGGGGAATCACTGCCGGTGCTGAAAGAAGTGGGAGAACTGGTATATGCCGGAGGTAAACAAACAGAAGGCAATATTGAGATCCTGGTGGTGAAGGAAGTAGCGCAAAGTTATCTCACCAAACTATGGAACCGGGATGAGTATAAAAAGCAGGAAGAAAATAAAACTGTTTCATTTGTCCATTTACTAAGCCGCTATTTCACTTATATCGTTCTTTCTATTGCTTTCATCACTGCGATTTACTGGAAATATCATGACCCTTCAAGAATATGGCCCGCCGTTACTGCCATCTTCATTATCGCTTGTCCCTGTGCTTTGCTCTTGTCCAATACATTCACCAACGGGAATATCCTCCGTATCCTCGGCAACAATCAATTTTACCTGCGCAATGCACAGACGATTGAAGATATTGCCCGTATCAATCATATAGTGTTTGACAAAACAGGTACTCTTACTTCTACCCTTCAACTGGAAATAACTTACGAGGGCATTTCTTTAACAGCGCATCAGATCCGGCAGGTTGCTGCTTTGGCTGCCTGTTCTTCACACCCTTTAAGCAAGTCCCTCGCAAAACATCTTGAAACACGGATGCTGGCAAAAGCAGCAGTGGACAATTTTAAAGAAACCCCCGGAATGGGAATCAAAGGATTTGTAAATGCTGACCTGGTAAAGTTAGGCTCTTACGAATTTGTAACCGGCCATCCAAACAGGCAACCGGGAACTGCCGTGTTTGCCGCTATTGAAGATAAATTATACGGTCGCTTTGTATTCAGTAATCATTACAGGAATAACATTATTCCTTTACTAAATGATTTAAAAAAGAATTATCGCCTTTCCGTTTTATCAGGCGACAATGATGCGGAAAAAGAAACCCTGCAAAACATGCTGGGCAAAAGATCAATGCTTCTTTTTCATCAAAAGCCGGAAGATAAGCTGCACTTTATTGAACACTTGCAACAGCAGGGAGAAAAAGTAATGATGATCGGGGATGGACTAAATGACGCCGGGGCGCTGAAACAAAGTGATATTGGTATTGCCGTTGCAGAACAGGCTAATAACTTCACTCCTTCTAGCGACGCTATCATTGAAGCAAAGCAAATATCAAAGCTTACAAAATTTATTTACCTGTGCAGGGCCAACAGGAATATAGTTATCGCCAGCTTTGTATTGTCCATTGTTTATAATATCATCGGTCTTTCTTTCGCCGTACAGGGGACTTTATCCCCACTGGTGGCCGCCATCCTGATGCCATGCAGTTCCCTCAGCATTTTGCTTATCACTTTTGGCAGCAGCAGCCTGCTGGCCCGGCGGATGAGGCTTTAAAAGCCCCTCTGCAAGCGCCATTTTATATTGCTGATGATAAAAATCAGTCCCGGCATTGATTATGATTATCCGATGACCCGCGGCCCCCGGATATTTTTACGACAATTTTTAAAAAATACATGAGTGTCATAATTGTATTACTGATTGCCAGCATCACTGTCGCCGGTCTTTTTCTTATGGCCTTTTTATGGGGTGTTAAGTCCGGCCAGTTTGAAGATGATTATTCGCCTGCATCAAGAATTTTATTTGACGATAAACCTCCTGCTTCTCCGAAGGAGTCCTGCGGACAACCAAAACTGAATAACTAAACAAACAAACCAACTCATGCAAGTAGAAAAATTTTATTATGATAACAAGATTGTAAAGGCATTTGGTTATGCGACTATCGTATTCGGGGTAGTGGGGATGCTCGTCGGCTTGTGGGTGGCTATACAGATTTACTATCCGCCCATCAGCCTGAATTTTGCCCCCACCACCTTTGGCAGGCTTCGTCCGTTGCATACGAATGCCATCATTTTTGCCTTTGTAGGTAATGCCTCATTCGCTGGTATTTATTATTCGCTGCAACGCCTGTGTAAAGCAAGAATGTTCAGCGATAAATTAAGCTGGATTCATTTCTGGGGCTGGCAACTGATCATTGTGGCTGCTGCCATTACGTTACCCCTTGGGCTGACCAATGGCGCCGAGTATGCAGAGTTGATATGGCCCATAGATATTGCCATTACATTGATCTGGATTGTATTCGGAATTAACCTGTTCGGCACCATCATTAAAAGAAGAGAAAAACACCTGTATGTTGCCATCTGGTTTTATATAGCTACCTGGGTTACTGTAGCCCTCCTGCACATTGTTCGTTCCATTGAACTTCCTTACTCAGCAACCGGAAGTTACAGTTGGTTTGCCGGTGTTCAGGACGCATTGGTGCAATGGTGGTATGGCCATAACGCAGTGGCTTTCTTTTTGACCACTCCTGTGCTGGGCCTGATGTATTATTTCCTGCCTAAAGCGGCTAACCGACCTGTGTATTCTTATCGCCTTTCCATCATTCACTTCTGGGCACTGATATTTATTTATATCTGGGCCGGCCCCCACCATCTTCTATACACTTCCTTACCGGATTGGGCGCAATCACTGGGTGTGGTATTTTCCATTATGCTGATCGCACCCAGTTGGGGTGGAATGCTCAATGGTTTATTCACGCTCCGCGGCGCCTGGGATAAAGTAAGAGAAGACCCGGTCTTGAAATTCATGGTAGTGGCAATTACCTGTTATGGTATGAGCACATTTGAAGGCCCTATGATGAGTCTGAAAACTGTGAATGCAATTTCCCACTTCACGGACTGGACCATTGCCCATGTTCATATTGGCGGATTGGGATGGAATGGATTCCTGGCTTTTGCCATTCTTTATTACATGATCCCGAAAATGTGGGGCACCAACCTGTATTCAAAGAAGCTGGCGACAAGCCATTTCTGGTTAGGAACCATTGGCATTATCATTTATGCCGTGCCGATGTACTGGGCAGGTTTTGAACAAAGCCTGATGTGGAAATCCTTCACTCCCGAAGGACAGTTGAAATTCCAGTTTTTAGAAACTGTTACCAATATCAAACCACTTTATATTCTCAGAAGTATTGGCGGGGCATTATACCTCAGCGGTGCATTATTGATGGTGTATAATCTTTATAAAACAATTCGCCAGGGTTCATTCATTGCCAATGAAGCAGCTGAAGCGGCGCCCCTGGTAAAAGAAGTATCAAAGAAAAAAGAATACTGGCACAGGATACTGGAAAGAAAACCACTTACAATGCTTTTATTGAGTTTGATCCTGGTTTCGATCGGTGGCCTCGTACAGATGATCCCTACATTTCTTGTCAAATCAAATATCCCGACCATTGCCAGTGTAAAGCCATATACACCGCTGGAATTACAGGGAAGAGATCTTTATGTGAAAGAAGGATGTTATACCTGTCACTCACAAATGATACGCCCGTTCAGGGATGAAGTAGCGAGGTATGGAGAATATTCTAAGGCCGGTGAGTTTGTTTATGATCACCCCTTCCAGTGGGGAAGCAAACGAACAGGACCTGACCTCGCCAGAGAAGGCGGCAAGTACCCGGATAGCTGGCACTATAATCATATGTATGATCCAAGGTCTATGTCCCCGGGTTCAATAATGCCGCAATATGTCTGGCTATTAGACAATGAGCTGGATACTACTACCACTGCAGCCAAGATCAGGGCCATGCGGAAATTAGGTGTTCCCTATCCGGAAGGGTATGATAAAATTGCCAACAAAGATCTGATGCGCCAGGCTGATTCTATCGCTGCTAACCTGAAAAAAGATAAAATAGAAACAGCATCCAATACAGAGATCGTGGCTTTGATTGCCTACCTGCAGCGGATCGGGAGGGATATAAAACTTGAACCAAAACAATCATTGACCGAAAACAAATAAATTATAACCATCATGAAATTTATCCATTATATAGAAAAGGTAAGCGGCGTAAGCATATTCGGTTTGATATCGCTGATGATTTTTGTTTTGTTTTTTATCGCCATGCTTACCTGGGTCTTTAAGACAAAAAAGACCAGCTTCCAGAAAGTAAGTCGTATCCCATTGGATGACTAATATTTTAAAACCAAGTTTTAATTTATGCATAAAAAAACAAAATATATTCTAAGCTTGTTCACCGGATTATTATTGCTGGCTACTCAGCCGGTTTTGGCAGCAGGGCCACAGGATCCTTCCGTCTTCAGTCATCCGTTGGCGGTTATAATGATACTGTTGATGGCGTTGTTATTAATCATTATAGCTGTTTTAGCCAATAAACTGATCAGGAAGGCCGGTATAAAAGCAAAAGTTGTTAAACGATTAAAAACAAAGCAATCCAACGCTGCAACTTTAGTTAGCATTTTTTTCCTGTTGTTATCATCTGCCGTCTTTGCGCAAACCCCAAAAACAAAGGATATTGTGAAGACAACTGCTGACAGCATTGGCGGCCTGGCTCCCACCACTTTCTATCTTATGGCAGTTGTTCTTTTGGCTGAAGTGGCTATTGCTGTAGTTCTATTTCTTCATCTCCGGTTCTTATTGACCAAACAGGAAAAAGAACTGTTATTGGCTGAGCCTGAATTAATGGCAAGACCTGCTTTAAGCTGGTGGGACCGTTTTAATAAATTAAGACCCGTTGAACAGGAAGCTGATCTTGACCTGGGGCATGATTATGATGGCATCCGGGAATTGAACAATCGTTTACCGCCCTGGTGGCTTTATGGGTTTTATCTCACCATTGTTATAGCAGGAATTTATTTATGGCGGTTCGAGATATCACATACGGGTCCATCCAGCAAACAGGAATATGAAAGATCGGTTGCCATTGCTGAAGCCAGGATCAAAGAAATACTGAAACTAAAGGGAGAAACAATAGATGAAAACACGGTAACACTCCTTACCGCTGCAGCAGATATTACTGAAGGCAAATTAATTTTCCAGCGATCTTGTATCACCTGCCACAAAGAAGGCGCCGGTGGTGATGTAGGCCCCAACCTGACGGATGACTACTGGATACATGGCGGTGATGTAAAAAATATTTTTAAAACGATCCGCTATGGATTTAATGCCATGCCGCAATGGCAAAATACGTATTCAAACAAACAAATAGCCCAGGTAGCCGGGTATGTCAAAAGTTTAAAAGGAACGCATCCTCCAAATCCAAAAGCCCCGCAGGGGGAATTATATAAAGAAGAAACAAAACCGGTGGCAGACAGCGCCGCTCTGAAACAAAAGAAGAAGCCCGTGAACCCGTGAGTAATTTTTGACCATGAATGAATTATTAACCAACGAAACAAAAAAACCTGAACCTCTACCGGAAGAATCGTTCCGGGACAACCTGGCTACGGTTGATGCAAAAGGAAAAAGGAAATGGGTGTTTGCCCAAAAGCCAAAAGGCCGGTTTTATAATATCCGCACCTGGGTAAGCTGGGGTTTCTTTGCTTTGTTTTTTAGTTTACCGTTTATTAAGATGAACGGAAGGCCGCTGTTCCTCTTCAACATTCCGGATGCGAAGTTTATCATATTTGGTAAAATATTCTGGCCGCAGGATTTTTTCATTTTCGGGGTAACGATGATCACATTTATTGTTTTCATTGTTCTGTTTACAGCAGCATTTGGGCGGTTGTTTTGTGGCTGGGTTTGCCCGCAAACCATTTTTATGGAAATGTTGTTCCGCAAGGTGGAATATGCCATTGAAGGTGATGCTGCCAAACAAAGACTATTGAAGAACAGTCCATGGACTGCAAATAAGATCGCCCGGATATCAGTAAAGCATATTGCCTTCTTTATCTTATCATTTATTATTGCCAATTTTTTTCTTGCTTACATCATTGGTATAGATGAGTTGAAGAAGTTGATCAGGGAGCCGGTGAGTGAACATATCGGAAGCCTTATCGCCATCCTTGTTTTTTCCGGGGTATTTTATGGAGTATATGCTTATTTCAGGGAACAGGTCTGCACCGTAATTTGTCCATATGGCCGGCTGCAAAGTGTCTTATTAGACCCTAACTCTATGATTGTTGCCTATGATTATAAAAGAGGAGAGCCAAGAGAGAAGTTCAGGAAAATAAAGAATGAAGAAATAAAAGCAGGCGATTGCATTGACTGTTTTCAGTGTGTCAAAGTCTGCCCCACCGCTATTGACATCCGGAATGGCACCCAGATGGAATGTGTGGGATGTACCGCCTGCATTGACGCCTGCGATAAAATGATGGATGCAGTCGGAAGGCCCCGTGGGCTTATCCGTTATGCTTCTGAGAACGGCATTGCCAATGCGGCAAAACTTCGCTATACAGGCAGGATGAAATTCTACACAGTGCTGCTGCTGCTGCTGGCCGGACTTTTAACCATCCTGTTGATCAGCCGGAAAGATGTGGACGGAACCATTGTAAGGGCCCAGGGTTTTTTATACCAGGAAAGAGGCACGGACAGTATTTCAAATCTTTATACCATCAAGGTTATTAATAAAACACTCAAGGATATACCGCTGACTTTAAAACTTGAGAATACACCCGGCAGGATCATTGAAGCAGAAGGACAAAACATTGCCTTAAAAAAAGAGGGCCAGGGCAAGGGTTCATTTTTCATTGTGTTGCCAAAAAATATTATCAGCAAAAGAAAAACAAGACTTACAGTTGGTTTATATGATGGCGAAAAAAGGATAACAGCCCTTCATACAAATTTTATGGGGCCTTTCAGTAAACATTAAATGATTTTTTTATGAACTGGGGAAACAGGCTATTGATCACTTTTATCATTTTCGGGGCAGGGATATTTTATCTTGTTTACCGTGCCGTGAATACCAATTTTGAGTTGGTAGAAAAGGATTATTACAAAAGTGAGCTTCATTACCAGCAGGTGATTGATGGGTCCAACCGTGCCGGGGAACTACATTCTCCTGTAAAACTTGAACAGAGGGAAAAATATATCTTTTTACAGTTGCCGGAAGAAATGAAAAATAAAAAAGTATCCGGAGATATACTTTTTTACTGTGCTTATGATGAAAAAAAAGATAAAAAGCTCCCTTTAAAAGTTGATGATGAGGGAGCACAGATTTTTCAACCGGGAACAATTACTCCCGGGAATTATACAGTAAAAATAAACTGGAGCAGTGATAGCAATAATTATTACTCTGAAAAAACACTAACAGTACTCTGATGTTGTTACCGGCCATGATAGCAGGTTTCACCCTGGGTGCGGCGGGCAGCCTGCACTGTGTGGGTATGTGCGGGCCATTGAGTCTTGCTTTACCAACATACTATTTATCAAAAACAAAAAAGTTCATATCCCTGCTGGTTTACCAGTTTGGAAGGATCATCACCTATAGTATCATCGGTTTTGTTTTCGGTCTGGCAGGAAGAAGGATTTATATAGCCGGCTACCAGCAATGGTTCTCCATCGGGATGGGCATGCTTGTCCTTACGCTGGCTTTATTATACTTTATTCAAAAGAAAACCATTCATCTTTCATTTCTTAACAGGTTCTACCATTCTGTTCAGGGTATGATTATCCGTTTGCTGAGATCTTCAACCGGCATATTGGGTTTTTTACTGATGGGTATGGCCAACGGTTTATTACCCTGCGGCATGGTATATATTGCATTGGCCGCCACTTTATCTTTTCCACAGATCATTCAAAGCGTGGCTTTCATGGCCCTGTTTGGCGCCGGCACATTACCGGCTATGATGCTCGTGGGATATGCAGGTCAGTTGATAAAGCCCGGTGTAAGACAATCTCTTCAAAAAGCAGTGCCGCTGTTTATCGCCCTGATGGGCGCTGTGCTTATCCTGCGGGGGTTGAACCTCGGGATCCCATTTATCAGTCCTGAATTACCGGAGGCAGCAGGAGCAGCCGTTAACTGCCGGCCATGAAACAGGCGTGGATTATCCACATTCAATTGACTTTTCCACCTGATATAAATCATTGCCCGGCATGACTCATATCCTTTACGGGAGAATGTTGCCGGCCTATTTTCGGGCTGCAATTGATAAACACATTTATTTTTTGCTCATGAAAATGAGCTATCGTTGGTTTTTGTTTCTACCACAACCCCCGGTTCCCCGGGGGTTTTTTTATTGTTTCATTGCTTAATTTTGATTTAATGAAAACTGTTTTACCCATCATAACACTTTTTTCATTTTTGAACCTTAACGCTCAAAAAGAAATTCCTCCCCCACCGCCGCCATATGACAATCAAAATTCCAGGGATACTGTTGGAGTTTTTGACCGGGTGGAAAAAGAGGCTGATTATCCCGGTGGTATAGAATTATGGAGAAAATATCTGGAGAAAAATTTTAAAGTAGATTCTGTTACAGACATTGTATGGAAAGAACTTCCAAATAAAGCCAAGAAGAAAAAAGGTATACTTCAATTTACAGCTATTGTACAGTTTATTGTTTGTACTGATGGAAGTCTTTGCGATATAAAAACAATTAACAATGTACCCGCTGCTTTTAAAAGCGAGGCGGAAAGGCTGATCGCTGAATCAAAACTATGGGTACCTGCCGAACAAGATGGACGAAAGGTAAAGGCCTATCGTAGGCAGCCTATCACTATGCAAATTGAGGTAGAATAATTTACTGGCCCCAGTGTTATCTTTGCCTCATGCACATAGATATCCTCACTGTTTTACCTGAATTATTGGAAAGCCCATTGCAGCACAGCATTATGAAAAGGGCACAGGAGAAAGGTTTACTGACAGTGAAGGTTCATCAGCTCCGTAAATGGGCCGTAAATGAGTACGGACAGGTGGATGACTACCAGTACGGCGGCGGCGCCGGTATGGTCATGATGTGTGAACCGCTTGCAAAAGCTATTGAAGAATTATCCCAACAAAGCAAACCTGGCCGTCCTGCAGGCGGGTATGATGAGGTCATTTATCTGACGCCGGATGGCGAACTACTGAACCAGCAAACAGCCAATTCATTTTCATTAAAAGAAAATCTTTTGCTTATCTGCGGTCATTACAAAGGCATAGATGAAAGAATACGGCAACAGTTTGTCACCAGGGAAATTTCAATCGGTGATTATGTACTCAGCGGTGGAGAACTGGCTGCTGCTGTATTGGTTGATGCCATCGGCAGGTTACTGCCCGGTGTATTGAATGATGAAACTTCTGCCCTCTTCGATTCTTTCCAGGATAATTTATTAGCTCCGCCTGTTTATACAAGACCTGAGGATTTCCGGGGATGGAAAGTGCCGGACATATTGATGAGTGGTGATCACAAAAAGATCGAAGAATGGCGGTACGAACAATCGATACAAAGAACCAAAGAAAAAAGACCTGATCTCCTGGAAGATCAGCAATAACTTCTTATGTCCTCTGTTTGCCGGCCAATACCGCATTACCTGTTCTTCTTAAAACTCCCCAGCCCTGTCCTTCTCCTTTTATAGCCCTGAAAATAGATTTGAAAAGAATGACATACATCAATTGCCGGTAAACAAAGCGCTGGGGAATTAACCATGCCAGTTTATATAATTTTTGCTTTTCAAAGGCGAAGGCAACTACAGATACTGCGACGTCAACCAGCAGGAAAAGGGCATAAAATAAAAATAATTGATGCCGGCTTGCGGGATCATTCCAGCTCCAGGCAATGCTGACAAAAAATAAAAGATCTGCAAGCGGAGCAAAGATCGGCATCAGGATCTGGAACAATAAGATATTGGGCAATGACACCATACCCAATGCTTTATATCGGGGATTAAAACAGGCATCTCTATTTTTCCAGAAACTCTGCATAATGCCATAACTCCAGCGAAAACGCTGTTTCATAAATTGATTGAGTGTCTCCGGTGCTTCTGTTACGGCTACAGCCCGGATGCAATTGCGGATCACGCCGCCATTTCTCAACAGGCGGATGGTAAGATCACAGTCTTCTGCTAATGTGTCCGTGGCAAATCCCCCGGCCTGAATAACAGCAGATTTCCTGAACGCCCCGATGGCGCCGGGTACAACCGTAATACAATTAAAACGGTCAAAAGCCAGGCGATCAAAATTCTGCGCCGTGGTATATTCTATCGATTGCCATTTGGTAAGGATATTTTTTTCATTACCCACTTTTACATTACCCGCTACAGCAGCAGTTTTTTCATTGTTGAAATATTTCATCATCTGCCGCACTGCATCCGGCATCAGTTGTGTATCGGCATCAATACAAACAATATAATTGCCAACGGCATGCTCAATACCGAAATTTAATGCTGAAGCTTTGCCCCCATTGGGTTTGGTATAGACTTTTATTTTTTCATTGTTAGAAAAAGTGTCCGAAACAATATCAAACGTTTTATCTTTTGATCCATCATCAACAAAAATAATTTCATAATCCGGGTAATCCTGCAGTAAAAGATTCTTCAGCGTCTTCACGGCATTTACCTCTTCATTATAAGCAGGAACAATGATGCTGACTTTACCGGGAAACACCTCTTTTAATAAAGCGGATTCTTTTTTCGCCTTGAAATATTGCACCGTTGCCATCAGTCCCATTAAAAAGATCTTTCCAAGACCGAGCACAATGGCCACCCAAAATGCAGCGAAAAAAAAGCGGGTGATCCAATATAAAAAAGCAAACACCCAGCTGTTCACCCATATCAGTTCATTGTGAACCGGCGGCATGATGACATCTCTCGGTTTGTGCAACAGGTCGCCAATGCTTGCGAATTGTATCTTCTTATTTTTAAAGTAATGTATGATCCGCGGCAATGCTTCCACGGTTGCCTCCCTGTTTCCACCGGAATCATGGAGCAGTATAATGCCTTTATCTCCATGATGCATTTCGTACAGCCTTATCACCCTGTTGTAGATACTATCGGCATTGGTACCGTTTTGAAGATCCCAGTCTTCAGGGTCTATCGACTCACCAACGGTATAATAACCAGCCTGCTTCGCTCTTGCCACAGGCATCAGCTCAAACGTTTTAGTAGGCTCGGCATCTGCATTATAAGGCACCCTGAAAAGAATAGTGCTTCTTCCTGTTGCAGATTCTATGAGTAGGCGGGTAGCTTCCATTTCTGTTTCCGCACGACCGGGGCTTACCGTGGCCATATTTGGATGGGTGAAAGAATGGTTACCGATCTCAAAGCCTTCCTTGTAAATTCTTTTCAGCAACGGGAGATGTTCTTCCCCGTTGATACCCACAATAAAAAAAGCAGCCGGTATCTTTTCCTTTTCCAGGATATCCAGTATCCGTGGAGTGTAGTCCGGATCGGGGCCATCGTCGAATGTAAGGATTACCTGTTTGTTCGCTTTCCCGAACCGTTTGATGACATATCGGGTGGGTAACTGTTCATAGTTCTCTTCTGCAATCAACCCTTCCTTTTTATCGGGTTCGATATTGATAATGCCTTTTTCCGGTTCGCTTGCTATATCCAGTATCTCTCCTTCTTCTATATAATCCGGGTCCTCGGTTGTAATATCCAGTGTAGTGAGCATAGAAAAATCAAAAGGCGTTTTGGCGATAGCTGCATCGCTGATATCACGATGGTAGAATTTCCAGAGCCGTTCATCTTCAGCTCCCAAACGCCATAATGCCGTTCCAGCTGTGCCGTATTCATCGGCAAACCTTATACTGTTGAAATTGCCGGCAGCATCTACAAAATAAACGGTATGATGAACGTTATTGTAATCGGTGTATTGGTAGGTGCAATTGTATGTATCATTATCAAAATCAACGGTGGCCTTGAATTCCCTGGCCGTTGACAATGCTTCCTGGTATGTAATAGTAGCAGCCATTTTTCCATCGGGCCAGTCATAACCATACCCGGCCAGTGAGAGTACGATCTTTTCGGAAGGGATATCTTTTGCCACTTCATCCAGGTCCTTTTCCACCCAGCGTTGTTCGCTGATCGGCCCGGGCACACTGCCCCCATAATGCTGGTCATAGGCCATCAGGAAAATATAATCATTGCATTGGTTTAATTCCTTTAAATGGTAGTCGTCGTTATCAGCCACTACATCCTGCGTTACAAGCAAACCCATTGCATGAAGTTTTTTATACAGTTCTTTCTGGAAACCATGTACAGCGCCTTCTGTTCTTTCATTCAGTTCCTCAAAGTCAATATTAATCCCCTGCAGGTTGTAACGGGTGAGTTGTGTTGCAAGATCGTTCACTAATCTTTCTTTTTTTGCAGGATCATTTAATACAGCGTTCAGGATGGCCGGATCAAAAACACCGGGATGGAGCAGGTTTACATTATTCAGCATGGGCAGTATCCTTACACCCTGATTCTTCATCAGGATAAGCGCTTCCGTGCTGATATCAGTTTTCAGGGTATCTGCAACAGGGTCGATAAAGAACCATTCCGGCAATACGGTATTTAATTGCCCGATATGGTTTTGCAGTGAATAAAGCGCCTGCGGATCCCAGTCCACAAAAAAAGCAGCACGGATTCCGGAAGCCGACATTTTTTTCTTTTCGGCGGTAACCAGCAGGCCATTCCTGTGTTTTGCTTCGAGGAAATCTTTATACCCGTGATATTTCCTGTTCTCTTTTTTGGTAAATCCCTTCGGTACAGAACGGTTGGTGACCTTCGTCGTATCATAAGCAGATAAACCCGGGAGGAAACTATTATTCATTTTTCCCATGGCGATCCATACTACCGGCACCATAAGAATTAAAAAAAACAATAGCAAGCGGCTTACCCATTTAAAAGTATTCCAGCGAAGCCTGGAAGAGGTTTGAAATACTTGTTTGGGGGGAATCATTTTTTGCTGATACTACTGCAAAAGTAAAAAGGATTTACAGTGATGGTGTTATAGTCCCGTTAATGAATACTGGCATAGCAAAAGGTAAAATAGTTAAATACCTCAATCGTTTGTCCAGGTTTCCTTTCTTTTACCCTCTTATTGAATAATTCTGTTACTTGCAGCAACTAAAACTCCGGAACAATGCATACCAACCGCAGAAAATTTCTTCATCGACTGGCAATCGGAAGCGGCGTGCTGGCAACCGGCATACCATCTTTTGCTGAAACATTTGGCGTAAGCGATGAACAAATGGAACGTTCATCACAACTTGAAAGTAATGCCCGGCATTTTAATATGTGTGGTTATGCTGCCCCAAAGATTGAAACTGTCCGCATTGGGGTAATCGGGCTTGGCCAGAGAGGTTCAGAAGCCGTTGAACGGTTAAGTTATATTGACGGCGTGGAAATTGTTGCACTATGCGATAAATATCCTGACCGCGTTGCTTCTTCACAAAAATCACTGGAAAAAATGCAAAGGCCCAAAGCTAAAGAATACAGTGGCGAAGAAGGCTGGAAAGCGTTGTGTGAAAGCAATGATATTGACCTGGTGTACACTCCTACTCCCTGGCATCTGCATACGCCTATTGCTGTATATGCCATGAAGAATGGCAAACATGCAGCTACCGAAGTGCCGGCTGCCAAAACGCTGGATCAATGCTGGGAGCTGGTAGAAACATCAGAAAAAACCAGGAAACATTGTATGATGCTGGAAAACTGTTGCTATGATTTTTTTGAGCAGCTCACATTAAATATGACAAGGCAGGGAATGTTCGGCGAAATAGTACATGCCGAAGGGGCTTACATTCATGATTTGAGCAGGGATTGGCTCTTTAATAAAAATGCCTATGCCGATATGTGGAGACTGAAAGAAAATGCTTCAAGGAACGGTAACCTTTATCCTACGCATGGCCTCGGCCCCATTGCCCAGTGCATGAACATCAACCGGGGCGACAGGATGGACCATATGGTAAGTATGAGCACCAATGATTTTTCATTGAATGGGCTGGCAAAAGAAATGGCCGCTAAAGATCCTTTCTTTAATGAATTTACCGGCAAGCCTTACCGGGGAAATATGAATACATCTTTGATCAGAACGTACAAAGGAAAAACAATGATGATACAGCATGATGTGTCATCACCAAGACCTTATTCCAGGATTCATGTGCTGAGTGGCACCAAAGGTTCCGTGGGTAAATGGCCTTCGCCTGAACGCATTGCATTTGGCCATAGCTGGATAAAAAAAGAAGAACTGGATGACCTGTATAAAAAATATTCCCCGCCTGTTGTCAACCATATCGGCGCTATTGCCAAAGATGTGGGCGGGCATGGCGGCATGGATTTTATCATGGACTGGCGGCTGATCGATTGCCTTCGTAATGGCCTGCCATTAGATGAGGACGTTTATGATGCAGCGTTGTGGAGCAGTATCGGCCCGCTCAGTGAAAGCTCGGTAGCTAAAAAATCAAAAACAATGGAGATACCAGACTTTACCCGTGGCGCCTGGCGGACCAATAAGCCGGTCAATATGACCCTGGATGGAGGCGCTACTACTAAAGTGAGAGATATTAAACCGGTTTTGAAAATGTAATCTTTAAACAGTAACATTCTTTGTAGTTCATCGTCATAACTGACTGTGAAGCAACAAAAAACAATTGCGAAACTATAGCCGGAATACCGTAATTTTGAACCTCACAGCGAGCCGTTTTCCTTTAAAAACAACGAGACAGAATTTAGAAACAATCACCAACGGAAATAAGTTGACGATTGTTTAATTATTTAATTTTTTCCATGAAGGCACTGACCACACTTACAGACCCGGTATACAACGAACCTCAAAAGTTCAGCCGTTATGAAAAATTCTGGCTGAATT
This sequence comes from Chitinophagaceae bacterium, assembly GCA_041486045.1. Lineage (GTDB taxonomy): Bacteria > Bacteroidota > Bacteroidia > Chitinophagales > Chitinophagaceae > JJ008. The sequence continues at coordinate 16,842 of JBGPKR010000019.1, forward strand.
ATATGACTGATAAAAGAGATCTTCCTTTTATTCATTTGCTGACAGCAATTCATATCCTGGTCATCCCGGTTGCTGTTCTTCTGTATACCCCGGTATTGCAGGGTTGGTACTGGTGGCTGGCCTATATTCCTTATTTCTATGTTTCGCAGATGTATTTTAAAGGCCGCTTTGGTTTGATGCTGCACTGTATCAGCCACCGTAAATTGTTCAAAAAAGAATATACCTGGATCTATAATTATGTCATCTGGATCGTTTGTCCTTTCTTCGGTCACACCCCTGAAACCTATTTTGTGCATCACATGGCCATGCATCACGTTGAAAATAATATGCCCGATGATGCCAGCAGTACATTGAAGTATAAACGTGACAGTCTTTGGGGATTTCTGAAATATGTTGGTCGCTTTTTAACTCTTGGCTTCGTTGATACTTTTATGTACCTCTTTAACAGGAAAAGGAAAAAATTATATATGCGTCTTACCTATGGCGAAATGACCTTTTATCTTTTCTGTGTTGGAATGTGTTTTGTAAACCTGCAAGCAACGCTATTTATTTTTATTATTCCTTTTGTGTTTGCCCGTGTGGTTATGATGCTGGGCAACTGGGCGCAACATTCATTTATTGACAAAACAGATCCTGAGAATAATTTTACCAGCGCTATTAATTGCATCAACACCAAGTACAACAAAATGTGCTGGAATGATGGCTACCATACCGTTCACCATCTTCGCCCGGCAATGCACTACACAGAAATACCCGGCGAATTCCTGAAACTGAAGCAGGAGTTTGCAGAAAAGAAATCATTGATATTCGATGGTATTCACTACCTGCATATTTTCATATGGCTGATGACAAAGCGGTATGATAAACTGGCAGACCACCTGGTAAATATTGATAATGCCTTTTCCAGTAAAGAAGAAGCTATTGCATTGATGAAGGAGCGGACAAAGAAGATCATCCTTCGCTAATCCCGATAGCTATCGGGACGGTGGACGACTCAAACTTACTGCATAACAAAAGGGATTCTGATGGGCCCTTTAATATTTATTCTTTTCCCTTAACCTCTTTTTTCAACCCGATCACCGGCAATGATTTTTCCCTGATCAGCTGGTTCAGTTTGACCATATCTTTATCAAGCATGCTTTTCAGTTTGCCCAACTGTTCATCGATCAGGCCACCAATCACCGCATACGCTTCTTTTGACTGCTTTGACAATGCCCCGATTCCTGCAGCAGCATTATCATAAATATTACTCAGCTTATCATCCAACCTTATCGGGTAGTTCAGCACATCCTGACCGCTTTTGGCCTTTGTCTGATGAAGGGCTTCTTCCACTGTTGTCATTTTCTTACCGATGCTGTCCATCAAGGCTGTCACATCTTTTATGGATGAGTCGATGGTCCATTTTTCTTTGAACTCCGCCATTTGCCTGCGGATTTCTTTGATGTTTTGCAGGGCTTTTATCACTTCACTGAATTTATCCCTTGTGCTGATCAAAAAATCAAACTGCTCTTCATACTCAGCCTGGGTCGCTTTATAATTCGGATCAGCCTTTATGGAGAACGGTATTTCCGCTGAATCTTTTCCCATTTTGAATTGGGCATAATAATTCCCCGGTATTGCTTTCGGGCCATTTACATTTCCGTTCCAGATAATCATTCCTTCCGGAATTTTTTCTGCATCGGGATAATTCATATTCCAGACAAACTGATTCAACCCGTCTTTTATTTCAATTTTATTATCCTTTGATGAAGTGCTGAAAACCTTTATTTCTTTTTTATTCATATCCATCACCGTTACACTCAGTTTGGTGGAGTCGCCGGTTTCTTTCAGGTAAAAAGGAATAACAATTCCATTGGGAGGGTTCATGCCTGCATTGCGCTGTACCCCTCCGCCAGATCCCCTTCCCTGGCTGCTCATACGGTAGGCAGGATATGGTGTGAATACATGTAATGATTTTGAAACAATATCATTATTTGCCTGCTGTATTACACCCAGGTCATCGAGAATGTAAATACTTCTTCCCTGTGTGCCAACGATCAGGTCATTTTCTTTTATGGCAAGGTCTGTAACTGAAAGCACCGGAAGGTTCAATTGAAAGGGTTTCCAGTTAGCCCCATCATCATAACTGATATACATGCCATATTCAGTTCCGGCATATAACAATCCCATTCTCTTTCTGTCGGCTCTTAATGCCCTTGAAAAATGCATCCTGCTGATACCGTTATCGATCCGCTTCCAGGATTTGCCATAGTCCTCGGTCTTATATATATAAGGATTGAAATCATCCAGTTTATATCTTGTTCCAACAAAATAAGCAGCGCCTTTTTTAAAAGGATCAGCTTCCACACAGTTCCACATGATCCACTTCGGGCAATCCTTCGGCGTAACGTTCTCCCAGTTCTTGCCGCCATCTTTGCTGACATGTATTAATCCATCATCACTTCCTGTCCACAATAAATCTTTTTCATACTCACTTTCAGCAGCAGTGAAAATGGTGCAATAATATTCCACCCCCGTATTGTCTTTGGTAATTGGCCCGCCACTGGCTGACTGTTTTGTTTTATCATTGGTAGTGAGGTCAGGGCTTATCATCGTCCAGCTTCTGCCTTCATCCTCTGTTGCGAATAAATGATTACCCGCTGCATACAATCTCTTCGGATTATGTGGTGAAAAGAAAATAGGATAGTTCCACTGGAAGCGATACTTCTGTACATCAGCTCCGGCGCCGATGCCATCATCGGGCCACACATTGATCATGCGGAATTCATTGCTCTTGTGGTCAAGTCTTCCTAAAAAACCCATATAACTGCCGCCGTAAGTAATATCGGGGTTCAAAGGGTCAGCTACAACAAAACCACTTTCACCACCTGCTGCATTTTGAAAATCATCGCCGCTGATGGATGAGCCATAGCTCCTGGATCGGATGCGGAAGGCGCTGTTGTCCTGTTGCCCACCCAGGATGCGATAGGGAAATGCATTATCGGTACTTAACCGGTAAACCTGTACGGTTGGCTGATTAAGATAAGTGCTCCAGTTTCCGGCCGCATCAAAACTGATCTGTGCACCTCCATCATCAGCTACGATCATCCGGTTGGGATCTTCCGGGTCAATCCAGAGGTCATGATGGTCGCCATGCGGAGTCGTATTGACCGATTGAAATGTTTTACCTCCATCACGGCTGCGCATGAAATTCACATTAGGGCAATAAACAATATTTTCATTTTTGGGATCAACATATACCCGGCTGTAATACCAGGCCCGCTGGCGGATATTGTTATCACTGCACTGCAATGTCCAGTTTTCACCAGCATCATTGCTTACAAACAAGCCGCCTTTTTCATTTTCAATCAGTGCATACACTTTATCTGCATTAGATGGTGCTACGGCAACACATACAATTCCCCAAACAGCTTTTGGCAACCCTCTTGCAGCAGAAATATTTTTCCAGGTTTCTCCGCCATCTGTGCTTTTCCATAAACCGCTTCCATCGCCACCGCTTTCCATGCTGTTGGCTGTGCGGATGACCCGCCATGTCCCGGCATACAATACCATGGGATTGCCCGGCTCCATGATTAGCTCACTGCACCCTGTTTGATTGTTTACATACAAAACTTTTTTCCAGGTCTTGCCACCATCGGATGTCTTAAAAACTCCTCTTTCTTCATTCGGGCCAAACAGATGACCCATTGCCGCCACCCAAACGATATCAGGATTTTTGGGATGGATTACGATGCGGACAATATGCCGGGTATCTTTCAATCCAAGGTTTTTCCAGCTTCTCCCGGCATCATCTGTTCTCCACAATCCACCCAAACCCTCACTCACATTTCCCCGCATGGTTTCTTCTCCTTCTCCTGCATAAATAATTGTTTCATCAGATGGAGCTACCGACACAGCGCCGATAGAACCCCCGAAATATTTATCAGAAATATTCATCCAGTTGCTGCCGCCATCTGCGGTCCTCCATACACCACCCCCGACAGCTCCAAAATAAAAAGTGTTTTTGTTTTTAAAACTACCGGTAACCGCTGCGCTGCGGCCACCACGAAAAGGACCGATCAGGCGGTATTTGAGGTTTTTAAATAAAGCATCAGTTTTGTCCTCTATTGCAGGAACAGGAACAGGTTTCGTTTTTTGGGCCGGTAAAATAAAAACATAACTGAATACAATCAGTAACAGCAATAATTTTCTCATAGCAGTGTGTGTTAAGACAGTTTGAAGATACTGATTTACCTTTATCCAAATCAAACCCATGTCATCCTTTTCCATCAGTGGCAATTTGGTGGATTTGCACCAGCAAAGAATCTATCCGGCAACAGTAACGGTTGAGAACGGAAAGATCGTTTCGGTAAAACCCAATACCCAATTAACCAATCAACCTCCCGATAGCCATCGGGATAACTACATTCTTCCCGGTTTCATCGACAGCCATGTCCACATTGAAAGTTCCATGCTGGTGCCTTCTGAGTTTGCAAGGTTAGCAGTTGTTCATGGCACAGTCGCCACGGTCAGCGATCCGCATGAGATAGCCAATGTATGTGGACTGGAAGGTGTAGAGTTTATGATCGAAAATGGGAAAACAGTTCCTTTCAAATTCAATTTTGGGGCGCCGAGCTGTGTGCCGGCAACTAGATTTGAAACTGCAGGGGCCGCATTGGATTCAATTGCTGTAGAAAAATTACTGAAAAGAGATGAAATAAAATACCTGAGTGAGATGATGAATTTCCCCGGTGTGTTGTTCAAAGATGAAGAAGTGATGAAAAAGATAGCAGCAGCGCATCGTTTGAATAAACCCGTTGATGGTCATGCTCCCGGGTTAAGAGGAGAAAAGGCAAAACAATATATTGAAGCAGGGATTTATACGGACCATGAATGTTTTACTGCCGCAGAAGCGTTGGACAAACTGCAATACGGCATGAAGATCATCATCCGGGAAGGCAGTGCAGCAAAAAATTTTGAAGCCCTGGTTGATTTGCTGCATGATCATTCAGATATGATGATGTTTTGCAGTGATGACAAGCATCCGGATAGTTTAGTGCTGGGGCATATCAACCAGCTATGTGCAAGAGCGGTAGTGAAAGGGATTGACATTTTTAAAATTTTGAAAGCAGCCTGTGTAAATCCTGTCGATCATTACAAACTGGATGTTGGATTATTAAGAGAGGGTGATCCTGCAGATTTTATTATTACAAAAGATCTTGAAAAATTTGAAGTGGTTAAAACTTTCATCGACGGAGATTTGGTTGCTGAAAACGGGACATCTGCTATTAAAACTTCCAAATCCGGGATTATAAATAATTTTTCATGCAATAAAAAAGAAATTACAGACTTTGATGTCCCGCTCACCCTTGCCCCCCGAAGCCTTGGCGAAGGTGGGACTCACCACTCACCACTCACCGTTATTGAAGCCTTGGACGGACAACTTATTACCAATAAATTTTTTGCCGACCCGTTAATAATCAATAATTCAATAATCAGTAATCCTGATAAAGACATTCTCAAAATAGTAGTAGTAAACCGCTACAACGACGCTCCTGTTGCCAAAGCTTTTATTAAAAATTTTGGTTTGAAAGTAGGAGCTTTAGCTTCTTCTGTTGCACATGACAGTCATAACATTGTTGCTGTTGGTGTGGATGATGAAAGCATCTGTAATGCCGTGAACCTGGTGATCAAACATAAGGGAGGAGTCAGTTTTTGTGAGGATGACCTTGAAATGATCGTGCCGTTACCGGTTGCCGGGCTGATGAGCAATGAAGACGGATATAAAATAGCCGGACAATATTCTTTGATCGATAAAGCAGTGAAAAAAGCCGGTTCAACATTAGGCTCACCATTTATGACACTTTCATTTATGGCTTTGCTGGTAATTCCTCACTTAAAATTGAGCGACCTTGGTTTATTTGATGGCGACAGGTTTGAGTTTGCCTGATTTTTTTTAACTTCCCTGTAAATCACCTGTAATGCCTGCTTCCCGCCAACTTGCAGTTATCATGTTCGTCGACATAGTTGGCTACACAGCTATGATGCAGGAAGATGAGGACCTGGCGATGAATTGCCGGCAGAAATTAAAACAAAAACTGGAAGAAGAAGTGACCCGGCACAATGGAAGAATATTAGAATTCCGGGGTGATGGCGCCATGTGCATTTTTACCAGCACTATCCAGGGTGTAAAGGCTGCTCTTGCTTTGCAAACAGATATGCAAACAAATCCCATTGTACCGCTACGGATCGGTATGCACACCGGGGATGTGATTTTTGACGGAAATAATATTTATGGTGACGGAGTGAATATTGCATCAAGAATGGAATCATTTGCCATACCCGGCAGTATTTTTATTTCTGCCAAAGTATATGACGATATAAAAAATCAGAAAGATATTCAAACAGTCTCGCTGGGAAAGTATGCATTGAAAAATGTGAAAGAACAGGTGGAGATCTTTGCCATCAGTAATCCCCGTATTAAAATTCCGGATAGGGCAAGTCTTGAAGGCAAGGGGGAAAAGGCTGAGCAAAAATGCATCCTTGTATTGCCATTTTTAAATATGAGTAATGACCCGGAACAGGAATATTTTAACGATGGCCTGACTGAAGAATTGATCAGCAGCTTATCAAGACTGAAAGAGATGAAAGTAATTTCCAGGACCACTTCGATGAAATACAAAGGAACAAATAAAGATATTAAAACAATTGGCCTGGAAACCGGAGCCAGTTATATCATGGAAGGAAGTGTTAGAAAACAGGGAAATAATCTCAGGATCACGGCGCAATTTTTAGATGCTAACCGGGATGTTCATTTATGGGCAGAAAACTACCGGGGCACCCTTGATGATATTTTTGATATACAGGAAAATGTGGCATCAAAAATTGTGGACGCATTAAGATTACAACTTACCATTGACGAAAAAGATGGCTTACAGAAACGTTATACGGAAAACACTGAGGCTTATCAACTTTACCTTCAGGGTCGTTATTTCTGGAAAAAAAGAAATGAAGAGGGACTCAGATCTGCCATAAAACACTTTGAAAAGGCGCTAGAAAAGGATCCGGACTATGCATTGGCATGGGCGGGTCTTGCTGATACCTACAGCCTGATGGGTGAACACACAAAAATTTCGAGAAGAGAACTTTTTCCAAAACAAATGGTTTCGGTAAACAAAGCGCTGCAAATTGACAATCGCCTTGGAGAAGCACATATCTCGCTGGCTATTTCACTGATGCTGAATGAATGGGATTGGAAAAATTCAGAGAAGGAATTTAAGCTGGGAATTGAACTGAGTCCCAACTATGCAACAGGTCACCACTGGTATGCAGAGTGGTTGTTATTTACAGGCAATACCGAAAAAGCATTCAGGGAAATTTCGCTGGCCATTGAACTGGACCCCGTTTCACCGGGAATACTTAAAGACAAGGGAATCTTTCTTTATTATACCCGACAGTATGATAAAGCTATTGACATGGCGATGACAACATTAGAACTGGACCCCAATTTTGTTCCGGCCCACCGTCTCCTGTCCCTCGCCTACCAGGGCAAGGGAATGCTTGATGAAGCTATAGCTGAAAATCAGCGTTGGGGTAAGAAAACAGAAAACAAAGTAAAAACTGATATTGCGCTTGCTCAAATTTATGCAGCTGCGGGTCGCGGGGAAGAAGCCAAAAAAATTATTGAGAATACAGAATCAGAAAAAATATTAAGTGGAAATGATTATCGCGGAATGGCTTTAATATATGCAGCTCTCGGTGAGAATGATAAAGCTTTCGAATGGTTGGAAAAAAGTTGTGAAAGACATGAAGAATCGTTATGCAGCCTGAAGATCGATCCAAAAGCGGATAACCTGCGCTCAGATCCCCGGTTCAAAAAAATTCTGAAGCAAATTAATTTTCCTGAATAAAATTTTATTGGATACCCTTTTCAGCATAATCTTTTATTTTCAAATCCCGCAAATTCCCGCTACCAGTTTACCAGTATAGTTTAACTTTTTTGAGTTGACCCCAACTTTCACATTCCCTTAATAAGCAAACAAGGCAATTCTGCATCTAATTACAAAGACCCTTGCAGGGTTGACATAGTGTAGAAAGAAAAGGGTCGGAACAATTAAAAACCCTTGTTATGAAACAAACTCTACACATTTCCGCCGCCTTTGATCAGCCTGAATTTGTTCAGAACCTCGTAGAACGGTTAGCTTACCGCCGCTATGAATTGGGCTTTGATAAACAAACAATGCCCCCGGGTTTTAAAGCCCTGGAAACCTCCGGCACGGAAACTTATGTAACCGGTACGCTGGCCCTCGATTTTCCTGCCGATACAGAAACCGGCGAAGAACACATCAATATGCCTTTTATCACTTGCTTCCTGTTTACCTGTATTAAAGGCAAAAGCGATCCTTACCACCTGATCTGGAGCAGTTCCTTGTCCTGACCCGTTTTTGATCCGGCCCTTCACCCCTCCTATTCTGCCATTCACCGATTTCAGGCGGTTTATCACCCATTCATTATTGACCATTCACTGTTCACCTCATAGTTTTGAGTAAAATTTAATAGCATGTCAGATTTTGAAAACAAAAGTGATGAAAGAAGAAACTGGAGAGAGGACTGGAGAGAAGAAAGAAGGAGAAGAAGAGAAGAATGGAGAGCCCGGTTCCACGGTGAGCGAAACGATATTACTGCCGGTGTCCATATGAGAAGCGGTGGTATCTGGACAGGAGTGTTTATACTGCTGATCGGTGTGGCGGCATTAGTAAAAGCCACTGTTACTGATCTGCCCTACTGGGTGTTCAGCTGGCAAACATTTTTAATCGCTCTTGGATTTTTCGTTGGGATCAGACATGGCTTCAGGGGTGCTTCCTGGTTTATCCTGATGCTGGTAGGCGGTGCTTTTCTTCTCCCTGAAATATATCCTGACATAAGCATTCGCCGTTATATATGGCCCGCAGTACTGATCTTAGTAGGTGCTTTCCTGATCCTCAGGCCCCGGCGCCACCATCACTGGCAATGGGACGAGAGTCAAAAAAAAACTTCGGGCAGTTCGGGAATAGAAGAGGCTAAAGTGACCGATCAAACCTATGACTCCAAAGAAGATTATGTGGATTCTACTTCCATATTCGGCGGCACAAAAAAAAATATTATCTCCAAAAACTTTAAAGGCGGCGACCTGGTAAGCATTTTCGGCGGCACTGAACTGGACCTTACCCGTGCTGATTTTACCGGGACGGCAACGCTCGATCTCACCACTATTTTCGGCGGCACCAAATTGATCATTCCCTCCAACTGGACGGTTAAATCAGATGCCGCTGTCATCTTTGGTGGTATTGAAGACAAAAGAACGGTCACGCCTACAACCGAAGGAGCTGAAAAGATACTGATCCTGAAAGGAACAGTTATGTTCGGCGGTGTGGATATCAGAAGTTATTGAAAATAATTCCGGGTGATAAACGATCCTTATCATCCGCACCCAAAACCAACAACCATGAACTGGTATCTTTCTAAAATTGTATTTCGTATTGTATGCGGCGATGGAAATCATACTGCACAGTTTGATGAACAACTCCGTTTAATAAGTGCTGATAAAAAAGAAGAAGCTTTCTTAAAAGCACAACTACTGGGTAGCCGGGGAGAAGAAATGTTTTTCAATAACAACCAGCAGGTAGTGCACTGGCAGTTTATTAATGTAAGCGAACTGTATAAATTAAGTGAATTGATCGACGGGGCCGAATTATATTCCCGCATCGACGAAAAAGAAAATGGAGACAGCTATGTACAACTGGTAAATGAAAAAGCCATCCGGATCGAATCAGGTAATACATTGGAACTTTTAGAACTGGTATAAATATAACATGTCAACCTCCCCGTTTTCTGTCGTCCGTTTCAGGGTTATCTTCAGCATCAGCTGGCTGATCATTATCATCAATTTTATTTTTTTACTGCGGATGTATGGGCTAACGTGGAATGAAGCCATTGTTGACAGCCTCATAAGCAATACACTGCTGTTGCTTGCCTGCCTGTTAATAATGAATACGCTTCGTTATTATACACCACGTCGGGAACGTTATTTTCATATACTGGTATGGTGTATTTTTCTCACCATTGCCTGGTCCTTATTAAGCCAATGGTTATTATCGGTCTCTTTAAGTCGTTTTGAAGGCTATGCTGCATTTCTGAAAAATTCACTTCCCATTCGCCGCGGCAGCGGTTTCCTGATGATGGCCTGCTTTACCCTCGTGGCTGTGTTATGGTTTAACTGGGAAGATCAGCGGGAAAATGATAAACGAAAACAGGATGCGGAGAAACTGGCCAAAGAAGCGGAGCTGTTCAAACTGCGCCAGCAGTTACAACCACATTTTTTATTCAACAGTTTGAATTCAATTAATGCGTTGATCGGTTCCAGGCCGGAAGAAGCAAGAAAGATGGTGCAGCAATTATCAGATTTCCTGCGGGGCACCATTAAAAAAGAAGAAACGCAATGGGTGACGTTGCAGGAAGAGCTGCAATATCTTCAACTGTATCTTGATATTGAAAAAGTAAGATTTGGCAACCGGTTGACGACTGAAATGAATGTAGATGAAATCACTCCTTCCATGAAGTTACCTGCTTTGCTGTTGCAACCCATCGTTGAGAACGCTATTAAATTCGGACTGTATGATACCACCGGCGATACGGTAATAAGGTTATATGCTGCCAAAGAAGAAAACAACCTTGTCATCAGGGTGTTGAACCCTTTTGATCCCGAAACATCTTCTCCGCAGCAGGGAACAGGTTTTGGATTAAAATCAGTCCAGCGCAGATTGTATTTATTATTTGCCAGGAACGACCTGCTTAACACACAGGTAAAAGAAAATATCTTTACAACCATCGTGAAAATTCCGCAAACGTAAAATGCGTCAGGCCGCTATGATTAAAGTAGCTAGTAACCCAAGAATGTAGTGGCCGGACGCATAAAAGATAAACCATGAGTAAAGTAATTATTATCGACGACGAGCCTCTTGCAAGAAGCATTGTAAAAGAATTTTTACAAAAACATCCCCTGCTTCAATTGGTAGCTGAATGCGGCGATGGCTTTGAAGGCGTAAAAGCCATTCAGCAGCAGCAGCCTGATCTTATTTTTTTAGACATTCAGATGCCCAAGATCAACGGGTTTGAAATGCTGGAACTGCTGGATCAAACTCCGGCTGTTATCTTCACTACTGCCTTTGATGAATATGCCATCAAGGCTTTTGAAGCACACGCCATTGATTATTTATTAAAACCTTTTAACCAGGAGCGGTTTGATAAGGCGCTGGCCAAATGGAATGAGCAAAAAACGGTGAATAATGAAAAAGCGACACAGGAACTGCTGGAAACTGCTTCGCAATCGCCGGCACAAAGCCAACGTATTGTCATTAAAGACGGCAGCAAAATAAAGATCATCCCGGTGCATGATGTTCAGTACCTGGAAGCTGCAGATGACTATGTAAAGATTCATACCAAAGACGGATATTTCCTGAAGAACAAAACGATGAATCATTTTGAACAGGTGCTGGATGGGCAGCAATTTGTCCGGAGTCATCGTTCTTATATTGTGAATGTGCAGCAGATCACCCGGATCGATCCGTATGAAAAAGACAGCCATGTGGCCGTTCTCCGTTCAGGTGTGAAAGTACCGGTGAGCCGGAGTGGTTATGGAAAACTCAAGGAAGTCCTGGGGCTTTGATCAGCATTCTTTCTCCAGCACTGTAACAATCTTTCCATAAAATTCTCTTGCCCGTTGCGGGGTGCTGCCAATGCAAACAACACCCAGTTTTCCAAATTGTGATAAGGCACCGATAAGATGGAACATCACTCCTTCCTGCGAGCTGCCATCGTAATGAAGGTCGTTCATCATCGCGATATCGATCAGGTCATGCGGGCTGATACCCTTGTATTTATCGCTCTTCAGGTTATCAGAGCAGAAATAATAACGGATAAGATGGCCTTTGGAAGTATAATACAATCCTTCTTCATCATTGTATTTTCCGTCTGTTAAAAACTGGAGCATCAGGAAAGGATGTGTGGTGCCTCCCTTCCGCAAATTGATCTCAATAGGATAATGTTTCCAGCCATCCTGTTCCTTCACTGAAATAAAGTCCACCGCAAAGCGACCCAGCACCCCTTTTTCCTTTAAGGCTTCTGCCACCAGTTTTCCCATTTTTCCCAGGTCAACCGCATATTCATTGGAGGCGGGGAAATGGGCGCCGATATATACCTGTCCGCTTTCGCCACCCAATTCCTGGTCATGGGTGGAAATGATCTCACAATGCCCGGTTGGTGTAACACGGCATTGCACCGATGGCGATTCTTTCTGATCTCCTTCCAGGAATTCTTCAACAATACCACCCATACTTTTATACTTCTGTAAAAACATAGAATAAGAAAGATCAGGGGCCACCATGATTAATCTTTCTTTCAGGTTTTCTTTTATCCAGGTTTTCAGATCAGCCGCAAGCTCTGAACCGGCATAGGAGAAAACAGCATTGCCATCACCGGAAAATCCGTCATTTATTTTTACAACTCCTTTCCGCAAGGCCGGGTTTTGTTCTTTCATTTTAGTCAGCCCGTTGATAATATCTTCTTCGGAATGTAAGTCTTCAGAACCGGGAGGAACCTGGAGACCACATTCCCGGAATATTTTACGGCCATTACTTTTACTTCCCAATTCGTATAGGTCAGGGTCGCAACCATAGATGGGCACCTGCAGTTGTATGGCCAATGATCGTTCATACGCTGTTACATTGAAACAGGACATATGTGCCTCATGGTCCGGCGGAATAAAATCTTTGATCCGCTGAATAAGTCTTGGCCGTTCCAGGATCTTCTTTGTCAATGGACGGGAAGAAGAATCATGACAACTCAATAAGGTTAATCTTCTTAAAGCATGGTAACCCGTAATGCCCGGCAGCATATGCAGGTAATAATCGATTATGACCGGGTCAATGGTTTCGCTGGTAACATAGATCACATGGGTGCGGGGCATGCGCAGCAACATCAGCATACAAAGCATTCGTTCCTCATAATGATTGATACCGGTGATTTTGGAGAGAATTTCTTCATCCATACTAAGGGATGGAATGATGATGACTGTCCGGGGTGCCTGTTTATCCGGAAAAATATGCTCAAACTGCATGACAAAACGCTCCTGCAATTTTTTAAATTGCAATACTTCCGCTACCGAACCCTGCTCCGGTAAGTGTGAATGCCCATTGGTTGCCGGCGAAATTTTTTTTACGTCTTCCATATGCATCAAAAAAAATGGTGAGCATAACAACTTAGCGCTGCATAGCATTACCGGGGCAGAATCATGCTTCCTGTCCTGTCCACAAAGCCCCCCCGATACTGTCTCTTACAGCTCCGGTTACGGAAGATAGTACATTATTTTCCTGCCGCCAACGCAGGATACCGATAAAGGCCATAATTAATGCCTCCTTATAATTTACCAGGTCTGCCTCAGGAATGATGACTTCAATATTTAATTCATTTAAGCCATCTGTTATCCTCTTAATTAAAAATTTATTGAAGGCGCCGCCGCCGGTGGCAAGGAGTTTCGGGTTTCGGGATTCGGGATTCGGGCCGTTTAAATTCGTAATTGCATTTTTTATTTGAACAACAATATGTTCAACGTAAGTTCTCAGCGCATCCCGCATCCCGCATCCTGTATCCCGTATCATCGGGTATACTGTATCTGTTCCAAAATCATTAGCCAGTGATTTGGGAAAAGGCAGTTTGAAATAATCAAGTTGATTTAATTTTTCAAGAAGCACTGCATTGACTGAACCACCGGCAGCCATTTCTCCGCCATCGTCATAATTTTTTCCTGCAACATTTGCCAGCATATTCAGTACCCGGTTGGCAGGACAGATATCGAAGGCAATATATTGAACTGCGTTTACCGAAATATTGGCAATGCCGCCGATATTCAGGAAATAATCATATTCGTTCCAGAGTAATTTTTCACCAATGGGAACAATCGGGGCGCCCTGCCCGCCGAAAGCAACATCTAAAGCTCTTAAATCCGTAACAACCGGTAATCCTGTTTCGGCTGCAATTGCGGCTCCATCACCTAATTGTGCTGTCATTTTTTTTGAAGGAAGATGAAATGTGGTATGACCATGCGATGCAACCAGGGCTACCTGGTAATTCAACCTATTTTCTTCAATAAACCTGTTGACCAGCTTCCCGGTATAATGACCATACTCAACATGCAACAATTGGTAATCAAGGGCAGTCAATGCAGTTGCATTCTTCAATCGCATTCTCCATTCATCGTTGTAAGCATAGCAATCAGCTTCCAGGATCTCATAACTCCATTTGCCGGCATTTTCCCGGAACTCTACAAAAGCAATATCCAGTCCATCCAGCGAACTGCCGCTCATTAAACCAATTGCCCTGTAAACCATGAATCTGATTTTAGATTAGATTTGCCAAAAGTAAATCTTCAAAATGATTGTTAACCTGAGCCAGCAACATTCTTTGATCAGCAACTGGGTTGGCGAACTCCGTGATGTGAATATCCAGACTGACCGTATGCGTTTTCGACGCAACCTGGAACGTATTGGTGAAGTGGCCGCCTACGAGATCAGCAAAGTGCTTCCTTTTACAGAAAAAGAAATACAAACACCGTTGGGTATTGCCCAACACAAAGTGCTTAAAGAGCAACCTGTCCTGGCTACTATTCTGCGGGCCGGCCTGCCGCTGCACCAGGGATTGCTCAATTTTTTTGACCAGGCAGATAATGCTTTTATCTCTGCTTACCGCAAGCATAATAAAGACGGCAGTTTTGAAATAAGCCTCGATTATGTTTCTTGCCCGGAATTGGAAGGCAGGGTGGTTATTATCTCAGATCCGATGCTGGCCACGGGTTCTTCACTGGTAAAAACCATTCATTTCTTAAAAGAAGAAGGTAAACCCCGTGAAATTCATATCGTGGCTGCCATTGCCTGTACAGTTGGCATAGAATATGTGAAAAGAGCAGAGCCATCCGTGACGATCTGGTGTGGTGATATTGACGATGAACTGACTGCCAAAGGATATATCGTTCCCGGGCTGGGGGATGCGGGGGATTTAGCCTTTGGAAATAAAGTGCAGATGTAAGCAGTCTGGAGTCTTTAGTCGTTAGTCATTAGTCAGTTTCCTAAATGCTGGAATTCAAGTACCTGACTCCAGACTAAAGACTAATGACTTTCTTCAAAAGCAGCTATATTTTCCTTTTACCAGTCTGATAAATTGTTGTAATTTTCCGTTTCGTACCGGAAGGAGTTGTATGGCCAGGGCAATTTCAGTCAGGACAGAACGTTTTATTGTTTCTTTGGACAAAATTGTTGGCCTTTTCCCCGCCTGACCACTATATTTTAAAATGAAAATAGTCGGGCAGGCCTCTGACCAGTGAAAAAACATTAATTGCTGAGATGAAAAAAATCTTTTCTACCCTGATGGTTTGTGTGGCTTTGGTAAGTGTTTCAACTGCCCAGGACCCTAATTTTTCCCAATTCTTTGCTTCCCCGCTTACGCTGAATCCGGCGTTGACAGGCAAGTTTGATGGTGTGGTTCGTGTAGCCGGTAATTTCCGTAACCAGTGGCCAACTATCAATAATGCTTTTGTCACAAAAACCGCTTCTATTGATTTTGGGATATTAAAAAACCGTCTGTCAGATATAGACCAGTTGGGTATTGGCATTCTTGGCGTTACCGATAATGCCGGAGACGGGGTATTAGTAACCAATTATGCCGGCCTTTCACTCGCTTATCACAAAGGACTGGATGAAAATGGTTATCACCAGGTTGGCGTCGGTTTCCAGGCCACACTCGCCAGTAAAAGATTAGATATAACCAAAGTATATTTTGCAGACCAGTTAACGCCTCTTGGATTCACCGGCATCACCAGTGAAATCTTCACCAATAAACAGATCAGTGTTAACTATGTTGATGTAAATGCCGGCGTATTATATAACGGCAGCACTAATGGTTATAATAATTTTTATATCGGGGCTTCCATGTATCATATCAACCGCCCCAAAGAAAGTTTTAAGGGAGGGCAGTACTTACTGTCTGCCAGAACAACGCTTCAGGCCGGGGGTAAGATCCCGATAGGCCCTTATAATTACCTGCATATTGCTGCTAACCACAGTATGCAGGCCAAAGCGCACAATACAATGGTAGGCGGCGCTTTTTCGTATAATGTAAATCAGAATGAAGAAAATCCTACCAATATTTATATAGGAAGCTGGTACCGTTTCAATGATGCGGTGATCCCCTATATCGGCCTCGAGTTTAACGGAATTCATATCGGCGCTTCTTATGATGCCAACACATCCAGCCTGAAGCCCGCTTCCAATACTAAAGGCGGAATTGAAATCTCTCTTATCTATATTAAGAAACCATCTGACCCGGATGCGAAGAAGCTGAATTGCCCGAGATTCTGATACAAACGAACATCTTTTATAAAAAGCAACAGTATTCCTGTTGCTTTTATTTTTGACTAAATTGAAATACCTTTAGACAAATCTCAGGGCAGATGAAAAAATTATTTAGCCTTGTTATCCCCGTTTTTATGTTTTATTCATACGCCTACGCACAAAACATGGGCTTCCGCACAACGGATATCGGTGGCGAATACCAAAAGTATAACCGTGGCTCTATCTACAACCTTCATGTTGCTTTCAATGCAAAGCTGAACCATTCCTTCCAGTTAAGACTGGGCTATAACCATTTGTCAGTTTATAATGCTGTTCGTAAAAGCGTGAATGATCCTACTTATGACGTTCATCAAACCGAGTGGGGAAAAGGCTGGGGCGGAGGCCTCGGTTACCGTTATTATTTTAAACCCTTTCCCCATAAATTCTTTATAGGCGCCCGGGCAGACCTCTGGGTAATGTGGCTCGAAATTGATTTTGGCCCTATCGGGCCGGCTGTTTATACGACGAAGCATACTGTGATATTACAACCGGCCCTGGAAGCGGGGTATACTTTTGTCATCAACGATATGGTATATTTTACTCCTTATGTATCTGCGGGATTTCAAACTGACTTTTACAAAGCATCAATGACCCAATATGGGAATGGCTTTGTACCAACAGCGGGTATCAGTGCCGGTATTCGTTTTTGATCGTCAGTTCGATTGCAGGCAATTGACTTATTTTAGCCAATAATTGCGCTGCTATTCATGCGAAAACTTTTAACCAATCTTACTTTCTGGGTGTTGCTGGCTATTACAGCTGGTATCCTGATCGGGCATTTTGCCCCGGGTATAGCTTTACATCCCGTATTACAGCATCCATGGAAAGCAAAATTCCTCGGCCAGGAGTTATCAGTTGGGGCAACTGTCAGTGAATTTCTGAGCGGTGGCTTTATCAGCATTGTCAAATTGTTTATCAACCCCATCATCTTCTTAACGATCATCACAGGCATCATCAATATGGGCAATTTGAAAAAGGCAGGCCGTGTGGGAATAAAAGCCCTGCTTTATTTTGAAGTTGTTACCACTTTTGCGCTTATAACCGGTATAGCGGTTGCCCTGTTGATCCGACCCGGTCACGGTGTTGATGTCAGTAATCTGAAAGCCGGCGATATTTCAAACTTCACAAAGCCTGATGCATTCAGCTGGAAACAATTTTTTTTAACCAATACAACATTGCAGGTCCTGATTGCCGCCCTGCTGCTCGGGATCTTCCTTAATTATTATAAACAGCGTCAAAAAATTGTTGCCTTTTTACAATTCATTTCAAAATATGTTTTCAAAGGGCTTCATGTTGTTATGTTATTGGCTCCCATCGGCGCTTTTGGCGGGATGGCCTTCACCATCAGCAGGTATGGTATAAAAACGCTGCTGCCCCTGGCAAAACTGATGACCACTGTTTATATCACGATGGCCCTTTTTATTTTTGTTGTATTGTGGCTGATCCTGCGGCATTACCGTGTCAGCATTTTTAAATACCTGAGATATGTCCGGGAAGAATTGCTGGTGGTGTTGGGAACATCATCATCTGAAGCAGCCCTCCCATCATTAATGGAAAAGCTGGAAAGGATGGGATGTTCCAGGCCGGTGGTAGGGTTGGTAGTACCCACCGGCTATTCATTTAACCTGGATGGAACA
>JBGPKR010000020.1:0-34390 GCA_041486045.1 Chitinophagaceae bacterium
AGTAAAATGAAGGTCATTAACGGCCGTATCACCAATGATTGAATATACTTTCCATGATTTACCTCCGTTATCTGTAAACGAAACATCTTTATATACTATGTGATGTTTCCATCCATATTGTGCATCCAAAAAATAAAATACGCCGTTTCCATCAATGAATTCTCTTGGCTGCATCTGGAATATCCAGTCATATTCATTAAGCGGGTTGGCGGTATTATGAGCAATACCATTGCCTGTGCCCGAGAGGTAAACTGAATTGGGTTTTACATCTATTCCGCGGAGGAGCAGGTTATCCTTTAATTTACAAACCTGCCAGCTACTCCCTGCATTCGTAGTATAATAGATCAATACTCCGCTTAAAAGGAAACCTGTATTATGATCAAGGAATTTAATTCTTGTAACAGGTTGATTGAAAAAAGAAGCCGTCCAGTTTTGTCCTCCATCCAGGCTATGATAAATGGTATCCCGTGTGTAAGCCCTCAGTTCATTTGAATTGATCACATCCACACCCACCAGGGGTGCAAAATTCCAGGATAACAATGGGTAGTCGATCACCAGTTTTCTTGTCCATGCCGCACCGCCATTCGTGGTCTTTAATAAAAAAGTTGTATCCGTTCCCGGGCTGCTGTTGCTGATGACCCAGCCCTCATTGGCATTCAGAAAAAATATATCCGGAAAGGTCCTGGCAGCATCTGTTAACTGGTTGGTCCATATATTGCCGCCATCAACAGTTTGTAAAATTCTGTTATCGCCGGAAACCCATCCTGAATTATCGGATACAAACGAAGTCTTAAGCAATCCTGAAGTGGTATTTGAATTTTGGCGTTTCCAATGAACACCTGCATCGGTTGAATGCAGGATCATTCCTCCCAGGCCCACGGCCCATGCCTGTCCTGAATTTCTGAGTTCAGCATCCTTCAATTCATAGTTCACATAAGGGTATGCGTAATCATTGATCTGTGGCACCCAGTCGTCCCCTCCATTCACTGTCTGGTATATTCTTCCATACTGCCCTACACAAATACCTTTACCTGCATCATCCATGCTGATATCATTCATCACTGAATTGGAGATATCACTACTTACACGGTTCCAAAACCTGCCATCGTTATCCGTTTTATATAATCTTCCGCTCAACCTTCCATCCATAAAGGCTGTAGAACCATCCCGGGAATACCTTATTATAAGGGCGATTGATTCGTATGGGGCTGTAGAAATTGTTTCCCAGTAATAATTAGGGCCATTCACATTTTTCAAGACCCCGTTTGTTCCTGAAAGGAATTCACGCTGTCCTTTGATGGAAATATTTTCAAGAGTAGTATTATAATCCTGGTTTGTATTAAAAATATTCGTCACCCCTTCATCCGGTAACTGGTTCCAGGTAATTCCACCGTCCTGTGTCCGGAAAGAAATAGCATTGGTGGCCAGAGCAATGCCATAACTGGCATCCCTGAAAGCAACATCGATCAGAAAAGCTCCCGAGCTGCCCATCGATAAAACAGTTTGCCAGGTATTGCCGCCATCTGATGATTTGAAAATATACCCGCCGGCCACATAGATCGTATTATTGTCAACAATATGAATGTTCCTCAAAGAATAGGCAACGGGCATTGTTCTCATTTGCCAGCTGCTTCCACCGTTAGTTGAAAAAATTGCCTTCCCTGAAAGTCCAACAGCCATCACAAACTGGTTACCCAGGCATTTTACCCGGCTTAATGCAGTACCCGGTCCGAACTGAAGAGACCATGAGACGCTACCATCAATGGTTTTGAAAACATTTCCCTTATCTGTAACCGCCCACCCGGTTGTTGCATCCGCAAAAGCAATGCTGGTAATAATTTCGTTTGCAGCAAGCGCAGGTCTGTTCATCTGTACCCAGTCACAACCGCCAGTTACAGTTTTGAATATCCTGCTGCCAAGGCAAACGGGGTTGCAATCATTTTCTGTTACAAAATAACCGGTTGCTGAAGTCGGGAAACACATTTCCAGAATATCATCAGTCATCGGGTAATCATAATACTCCCAGCTGTTGCCTGCATCGGTGGATTTGCTGATATTGCCCCAATGACCATATAAAAAAAGGGTATCGGCATCGATCATACAAAGCTTCATACTGTGATAGGCATGTGTGCGGATCCACTTGTTTTGAGCATGAATGGATTGATAAAACAGGAGCAATGACAGGAATATGCAGCAAAGCTTGGTTTTCATAAAGCGGCTTATAATCTGTTCATCTATTTATATGTTCATAAATTTAATACAAAATAATTTAAATAATGCGGTTATCCCTGTCGTCATGCTTTGATTTACTTTCTGTGACCAGAAAAGCCGGCTTCATAGCAGTTGCAGAATAACCACGGCGTCGAAAAAGACGAAAAATTTATTTAACGAATTAATGTAAGCTTACAATTTATCGAAGACCGGTATGTTCCTTTTTCCCTGATCTCTATGTAATAAACCCCGGAAGGAAGACTTTCGGTGTTTATTCTGAAAGGAAAGCTTAGGGTCAAATCACTTAGTATTATCCTTCCGTCATTACTGATTATACTGTATTCATATCTCCTGTTTTGTTTCAACCCTTTAAGATATATTTCTGAGCCCGCCGGGTTAGGAAAAATAGAAAAAGAAGTATTCGTACCGGGATTGCCAACAGCTGTGATCGAAACCACAAACTGTGCAGAAAACTTTGTACAGTTAATCAGGCCTTCAGACACTATATATGTCCCACCCTGAGTGGCTGTATATTGATTTGTTGTAGCACCTGAAATCGGGACGCCATTCAAATACCATCTGTAGGTAGCTCCCTGTGTAAGTGCTGTACTTAATATGTTCCCATTGGCAGTAATAAGCGGCGAAAGCTGTATCAACTGGAAGGTAACAGTATCTCTCCGGATACCGCAGGGACCATTATCTCTTATTGCAATAACTTGTTGCGAACCGCTGAGCCCTGTCGGATAAAAAATAACTGAGTTAGAAGAGATAAGAGAAACAGGAACTCCGTTTCCTGCCCAGTATACGGGACCATCAGCCAAAATATCAACTATACTTCCATCTTTGCAAATCTTTTGATCAGGTGTAGTGATAACCGGGGCAACATTTGCCAGTACAGTATATCTTATGATCTCCCTCCATAAACCAGTCCCTTTTGAAAACCGGACTTCAACAATATGCTGGCCAACGGTTCCCGTAGCAAATGAAAAAACACCGGCTCCGCTTACACTGATGGGAACATTATCTAACAAAACAGTAACAGTGGTGTCCGGTGCAGGCATATTGATGATAGTACCCGTTGCCGTGCTGCCCTGGCAGTATCTTGATCTGATACCGGTAACATAAGGTTGAAAAGTAAGTTTGTACCTGGCGGTTGTGACATTATTCGATTGATTACTTGAAAAGGCATTTCCTGTCAATAAAAGGGTGGTATCATTTTCGCTTAGCATTGAATAAGGAAATCCCCCGACAGGAAGTGTATAGGGAGACCAAAAAGTTCCGTTAACTCCAAACTGGAGGTCTTCAAATCCATCTGCAGTCAGCCTCGCGATATTGTAACCCGGATCTCCGGAAATAAGAAACTTGCCATCCTTTTGTATAACTGCAGCATTTATTTCAAAGAGTTGGGGACAGATATACCGGCCAAAAATGCCAAAACTGGAATCAATATTCCCGTTGGGCAATAATTTTACCACCAGGCCTCTTGGATCTGCCCCAATAAATCTTCCCGAAAAACCAAAAGCATAAATATCACCGGCAGGCGTAACGATTGTTTGACCAAGCCCTTCTTGAAGATGATCGCCGAAATATAATTGTGCAATTCCATTTACACCAAAAGATGGATCCAGGCTCCCATCCGGAAGAAAGCGAAAAAAGGTTGCATTATTATCATACCCGTAATTCGGGTCGTACGGTAATGTCCTGGTGGTAGCTCCTACCAGGAACCTTCCATCACTGTAGAATTGTATACCTGATGGACCAAAATCAAAGGGGTAGTTAAAAAAATGTTTTATAGTTCCATTAGTGCCAAAGGAAGTATTGATACTGTAATCGCTATTATACTTCGTGAAAGAAAGACCAAACAGGTAAGTCGGACCCGGATCATTATCAAAAACTCTTTCCGTCATATAGGTTCCGTCGGCCAGTTTAAATAATGCCCCTCCTTTATCATTGCTGTTACTTACGATCAGTGTTCCGTTTGATCCAAAACTCGAATCGGGCCAGCCATTTTGCTTCGTCCGCATAAATGCCATCCTGTTTGATCCGTCTGTCAAATCTAATCCGTTAATGAGCCTTTGCTGATCGTCAAAATAAAACCGACCGGTAGCTCCTTCTGAATTTGGCTGGACAAGAAATCCTACGCTGTTGAAGCTGGAATCAAAACTGCCATTTTGTTTGTATTTAAGATAAGCCAACTGCGGACCTACAATCCCCCTGACAATATATTTTCCGTCCACAGGGTTTATTCTCATAAAAATTCCAGCCTGATTTGCATAAGCAGAAGGGCTCAGGTCTATCGTATGATACCCGATAACATTAAATGTTGAATCTACTTTTATAACAATTTGGCTGAATGTACATATATGAACCAGCAACAATAACAGAATGCTTGTGATTTGAATAATTTGTTTTCTATTGATATTCTGGATCATCAATATCTTTTGGTAAAACTACTAAAATTTGAGTGCCTGTCCCTGAAGCTTCAGAGAAGATGATGTTTATACCGCAGTTGTTGTTGAGCAGAGATTTTCCGAATTAGCGGGACCACCGCAAGTATGCGGGGGTGGTCGAAGAGTCGAACTATACCTGCTTACCTGGCCTGGCGCAACACTAACAAAGGCTGTTTCTTTTCACTGATTATTTGCCCTTCTGCTGTGCTTCATTAAAACTTACCATCCAGTTGATGTGGAATTTATCGGCAAACACGCCGAAGTAATCTCCCCAGAATGTTTTATTCATCGGCATCATCACTTTGCCGCCGGCTGAAAGACCGTTGAACAACCTGTCAGCCTCTGCTTTACTGTCGGTATTGATGGAGATGGAGAAATTATTTCCCTCGGAAAAGCTGGAGGCCCATTCGCCGCCGGTATCACTGCCCATCAGCATTGTTTCTTTACTGATGGGTAAGGAAACATGCATGATCCTGTTTTCTTCTTCCGGCGCACATTTTTTTCCGTCTTCACCGGGTGGCATATCCTTATAGCGCCCCAGGTAGGGAAATTCACCGCCAAATACTGACCTGTAAAAATTGAAAGCTTCTTCACAATTGCCATTGAAGTTGAGATAAACGTTAACCGCTGTCATCTTATCATTTTTAAGTTTTGAAATAAATTCGCTATTAAATTAATAAAATTATTTGGGGGGTCAAATTAATTTCCATAGCCGGTAATTGAACCCCATTAATGTTCTTACGGTCTCTTCTTTATCATTCCGCCCCGGGTGTCTTTCACACTGCTCATCACCATGAACGCAGTTGGTTCTTTTCTCGCGATCACGATTTTCAGCTTATTCAGTTCAAGCCGGGTGATAGAGGTGTAAATGATCTCTACATTTTTTTTCCGGATTTTTTACTACCTTGATTGTCCAAAAACTAACAATATGAAAAAAATTATCTTTTCCCCCATTTTATTTTTCCTTTTTTTTGCAACTGTTTTATCAACCAGTGTTTCTGCACAGACCTACAGCAATGATGATCTTAAAACGATGATGGCAAATGACTGGGTAAGGGCAAAAGCCTATACCGTTGAATACCTGAATACCATGCCGGCTGATAAGTATTCATTTAAAGCAGTTGACAGCATACGCAGTTTTGCCCAGCAGATGCTGCATCTTGCCATGGCCAATGTGTACCTGATGGCAACCGCAACCGATCAGCAACCACTGTCATGGGCAAACTTTGGACTTGAAAAGAGCGGGACTGCCCAAACGAAAGACTCCGTGATGTATTACGTAACTACCAGCTATGATTTTTGCCTTAATGCGGTGAAGAACAGTAACACTGCCAAATGGAAAGATAATGTAAAGATCTTTGGATTTGAAACTACCAAATTTGGTTTAATGCAAAAGGTTTTTGAACACCAGACACATCACCGCGGGCAGACAACAATTTATATCCGGCTCAATGGTATAAAACCGCCCGAGGAAAAACTGTTTTAATACTTTTTTCGGGTGATCATCTGTCTGGCTAAAGGATGAATTGCCTGTTGGAAAATAGTTTTTGTTTCTTCGACGGGTTTCAACAGAAGCCCGTTGTTGTTTTTTTACGCCATTGCTGCTGTTTTTCACCAGTAAACGAATGTAACCCTTGGCGGCAGTGGAAAGAAAACTCTATTGATACGAGACAGTCTTATCGCGGTGCGGTTGGTGAGGAAACAGCAACCTCGGCATTCGGCGTGTTGTTTTATGGAACACCTACAACGGCGGAAAAGGCCGCCTGCACTTTCGAAGACTAACAAGAGCAAAAAACACTCATTCATCCGCAAAAATTTTTTCCTTTGCCTGTTCAGAGCTGATTACGGGAACCACTTCAAAATCTACAAGGTCTTTCCATTGATCAATCCATTCCTGCAATTTTTCAGAAGATTCACTTTCCATTACCTGGTAGCAAATTGTAACAGGTTCATTGAGCCAGCTGTTGATATAGTTCACTCCTTCAGGCAGCATCCTTCCTTTTTCTGCGAATCGCCGGTACATGGCTTTTTCTTTACCGGGATGAAATCTTTCGATAATCATGTATTGCATATCTTAAGTATTACTTTCAAATCATGCGGTTCATGGAGATACTTCGACAAGCTCAGTACAGCAACCACAGCGTATTATTTTACTGAACACCCGCCATGTCGGAAAGAGACTTGTCCAAAGACTAAAAGCAGGTCTTCTTAATTACTAAGTTGAAGCATTTGTTGTGCCACCTGGAGTTGAAGCTTCTGAATTTGGAATTGCGCCTCCTGCTGAAGATGCTGAACGGTAAGTTCAACAGAAGTCTGCATAAGTTGAAGCTGCTGTTGAAGGCGCATTTGGATCTGCTGCAGCTTCTGCATAATTTGCTCCTGCATTTCATTCTGTTTCTCTTTTCCTGCCTCTTTCATCATTTGCTTAGTATTCAACTGAAATTGTTCCAATAGTTGCTGGGTTTGTTGCTGTAATTGCTGAACCTGGTTCTGTGTCTGCTGCTGAACCTGCTGCATCTGCTGTTGTGTTTGCTGTTGAATTTGCTTTGCCAGTTCGCTTACCTGCATTTGAATTTTCTGCATCTGCGCCTGTTGCTGTGCAGGCATGTTTGGTTGCTGAGCTCTTACAAAAGAAATTACAATGAACATGGCTATGGTGCCACAGATCAAAATTTTTTTTATTTTTTTCATTTTGTTTTTGTCAATGATTATAGTGCTGACTCCGCACTTTCTTGTTACCAGGTATTAATGTTTCATTCCATAAAGTTCTTTTATTAAGTCCTTTGACGCAAAAAAACAATTCCGGGTTACTGAAACCTGCCTGCCGGGTTACTTGCCGAAGGCCTGGCAGGAATACCCACCTATGTAACTATGCTGTGAGAGACGGCTATTAAATAATCTTATACAGTGCGGTTGCTGGGAAACAGCAACCTCGGCATTCGGCGTGATATTTTATAGAACACCTGCAACGGCAGAAAAACACCCACCATGGCGTGACAGCCCCGAGTACGATGCATTCAGAAGAGCGGGTTTTATAGCTGTTACAGATTAACCACTACTGTCACGATACATCGGGAATCATTCAGCTTTTTTATTTTTAGAAACCTACAGACAACAGCGGAATAAAAGATATCTACCGTATTAATAAAAAAGTTCCTTTTTTATTCCTATTCTCTTCCCCTTCTAATCGATAATTACATATCCAGATAAATATGTCAGAATCTTGTTGCAGACCCTTATATGTTCCGTTCCAGGCATCATTAACAGAATTGGTATTAAACACAACCTGGCCCCACCTGTTATAAATTACAAAAGAATAGGATGTAAGTCTTCCGTAAACAAGTGGTTTATATTTATCATTTTTCCCATCATTATTAGGCGTAAATGCTGAAGGAAAGTAAATACCCTTTGTGCAATCTTTTAAACTGATGACAATGGTATCCCTTCCTTTACAATTGTTATTATCTCCAACCATTAACCAATAGATCCCTGGTTGTGAAACAGCAATGTTTGAAAGAGTTGACCCGGTGTTCCATTGGTAATTATTAAAAGATCTCAAAGAATGGATTTGTAGAACAGAATCCTGACAAAAAGCCATATCCATTGGAAGAAAAGAAGCCGGCAAAGAAAAAACATTCAACAGCAGCAACGTATCATAAGATTTGCATCCGTTTGAACTTATACCCGTGACTGAATACGTACCTGCATCAAATACGACAAGCTGAACACTTGTACTGCCATTGCTCCATAGGTACTGATTAAACCCGGCACCCGCATCCAGGACTGCGCTATCTCCCTGGCAAAAACTTTTATCAGTACCCAGGTTAATAGGAAGTGAAGTCTTAACAGTTATCCTGACTGTATCGTAAGAAAAACACCCGGGATTTTTTTCCGCTTTCACATAATATATAGTATCCATGGCAGGTTGAACAATGACACTTTGCCCCGTTAACGAATTAATGTTGTAATCAGGTCCCCAGTTATAATTGAAAAACCCGGTAGTGGCATTGATATGCAGGGTATCGTTATTGCATTTCGTTCTGTCGGGGCCAATGTCAAATGGAATGGGCGGGCTGGGAGTTATATTTATTGTATCAGAAAAAGTTTGCCCGCAGGGACTGACTACCGTTACGTAATACCGGCCGGGTGCATTTACAAGAAAGGTTGAATCGGTTGATCCGTCTTGCCACTGATACGATGTATAGCCACTGTGCGCATTAAGAACAATCGTGTTTCCGGAACAAAGCAATGAATCAGGCGGCCCAATATCCAGTACCTGGCCCGGATCAGCTACATTGATAGTAATCGTATCATTGACTTGTTGACAAGAAGTCCCCAGTCCGGCAATTAAAGTATAGGTACCTGATTGCAAAAATTGTACGGCTATTGTGCTGTCACTGTATTGCTGGATCGTTGCATTGCCTCCGTTAAGTTGCCATTTCACTGCTGCATAACAACCCGGGTTCCTGATTCCCCTATATATTGCAGGATCCGTTGAACAATAATTGGTCGGACCATTGATGGTCAGGCCATCGCAATTGCTAACCCCATTGCAGGATTGGTATGAAGTATATGTCACATCATTTACAACCGGTGCTACATTGTTCAATGTAATCAGGGAAGTATCCCTGGGTGATAAAGCGGAAGTGCCGGTTGTATAGGCTATCGGGCTTAACTGAAAAACAAAATTACTGTTGGAACAACCTGAAAAAACACCGTTTCCGTCTGACCGGGAAAAGCCGATTCCGCATTCATCCGTATTGGTAGCAACGTTATGCCAGTTACCAATACCTGCTGAAATAATACCCTGATCGGTAGTAAACAAATTGACAACGCTTGTAAAAGCTGCCGCCATTGAATACCGGCTAAAGATTACAGAATCATTTTTTGTGATGAAAAACCTGCCATTTCCAAAACCTCCCGGCGTTCCCCATGCACCATAAAAATCTCCGTTGGGCTCAACTGCAAAAGCGGCCCCGGCGTTATCAAACAAATTATTAAGTCTGTAGAAATTAATAACATTAAAATTATTATCAAGCCTGAGGATAAGGTGATTGTTGATGGCGCCGCCAAAATACCTCGCCTTAACCATATAGCCCCCGTTGTACGGATAGATCTTGTCCAATATCGTTCTTTTGTTGTCCGCCTTAAATGTTTTTTGAGTAAGCAGGTTCCCGTTATTACCGTCAAAACAAAGAAACAAGCCGTCATCTACTGATCCGCCCCCAATATAAATTTTATTGCCATCAACTGTCATTCTCCTGAAATAAAGGTTCCAGAAAGAAAAATGTTTACACCATAAAATAGATGAAAGATCGGCAGTCAGACAAAAAAGCATATATCCATCAGCCCCATAGGTAGATTGGTCATCAACAAAAACTATTTTCCGGTTATCAGGCAGCACGCCAAGGCCAAGTACCACGACATTCGTGTAGGGGATATCCATGCGTTTCATGGTCAGAACATTTCCGGATACATCTGTCAGTCCAAGCGCCACAGCATTGATGTCAAAAAAAATATTGTTATTGGTGTCCCTTTTTGCGTTACCATTTTCGCCATAAATTGCAGCGCCCACATAGTTGTAGCGCTTTGACCACACAAGATTGGCATCTATATCGGTTACCAATAATGAGCTTTCATAATTTCTGACTGTGCCTGTCACATACTGGTTATTATTCAGCCTTTCAAAAAAACCATCTTTTCCGTAACCAAAGAATACATAACTCTTCGAAAACTGGGAAGATGTGCAATTCTGAGCATGCAATACTTGTGATCCGAAGAAAATAAGAGATAAAAAAATATTCCTGGGAGAAAAACAGGCTAATGGGAAAATATCGTTACTGGTCGGCATACCCTACATAATAATGCTCAAAAGTTTGCAATAATTTGGAATGGAAATTTGATTAATCATTATATTATTAAAGATAAGAAAGTTTCTGAAAAGTTATTGATTTTGCCGTTGGTTGAAATTCAAGCTTCACTATCATGGTTTTTACACCGCAGCTACTGTTGAACGAGGATTTCCTGTTTGGGAGGGACAAATAGCGCAACAGCAATTTATCTGCCGTAGGCAGACAAAAGCCGTTTATTTTTTCGAAGACCAACAAAGGCAAAACTTATATTCCCTTACCTATTCAAAGTATTGATCAAAACTTTTCAGTTGTTCTCCAATTTTATAAAAAGCTGCTTTTTGTCCTTCTGCCTCAGAAGTTTTCAATTCCCTTAATGTTGAAAGATATTCTCCCAGCCAGAGATGCAACATATCATGATCCTTGCCACTCATTTTACATTCGCTTATGAGTTTATCTGTCTCTGCCTGGAGTTGGCCGGCCAGGACTGCATAGTCTGGCCCGGTTTCTTTTGCAGCTTTTTCATATACCTGTTTGATCGCATTTATATTAGCATGGGTTGGCTCATCCAGTTTCCATCTTTGACCCTCATTCAGCGTTAAAGCAGTTGCATTATGATTTTCGGTCTGTTCTGTTTTGACGGCTGCACTGTCATCTTGATGTGAGGAGGGAACTGCTTTATGCTGATCACATCCTGAAATGAACAGCAAAACTATTCCGCAGAGAATTTTATTTGTTTTCATAACAATTTAATTTAGCTATTAAAACCCCGCAATTTAATTGGGCCTGATGTAATAAATAATGATGAAAATCAGGGTTTGTTCTATTTCTCGTATGATCCAGACAGCCTTGGGGGTAATTACCTTTGGTCATTGTCAACACAAAATCAATCAGAATGAAAAAAGCTCTTTTAATATCTTCTGCTGCATTGTTGATGATTTGCGCCAATGCCCAGAAAGATAAAATGGAAAAACAACATGTAACCGCCGGCATCACCGGTGCGCTGAACATGGCTGAATTTAAAGTAAAACAAAGGAATACACCCACTAGCCTGGATTACCAGTTTCATGGCGATGGACTTGGCGGCTTCTGGTTCAACATCCCCTTAAGCGAGAGGTTCTCTCTTGAACCACAATTGCTGTTCATATCAAACAGACTAAAACCCAGCAATGGCACACCTACTGATTTTAACGGAAGAATGAACTATGTCGGTCTGCCCCTGTTGTTGAAAATTCATGCAGGCAAGTATATTGCATTCCCTGTTGGTGTCCAGTATGACATCAGGACAGCCGTCAATGACTTTAATGATTATTGGGTAAAAGAGAATTTCCAGAGTTATAGTTTTGGAGTGACGGGAGGTATAGAAATTCTTCCCAATGCAAGAGTTTCTGTATATGGCCGGTATATATATGGTCTTACAAGTGTGAATAATCTTGGTAATTCCCAAAGGCCATACGATCTGAATAACATGAATATCTATGCAGGTTTGAAGGTCAAGCTTTTTGACTTTGTAAAAAATAAAGTTATACCCCCGCCGCCGCCACCACCTCCACCTCCTCCAAGCGATAGAGATGGTGACGGTATCCTGGATGATGTGGATAAATGCCCGGATGTAAAAGGCCTTGCCCGCTACCAGGGTTGCCCGATCCCTGATACGGATAAAGATGGCATCAATGATGAAGAAGACAAATGTCCGACCGTTCCGGGCCTGGCCCGCTACCAGGGTTGCCCGATACCGGATACAGATGGTGATGGAATTAATGATGAAGAAGATAAATGTCCGACCGTTCCGGGTCTGGCCCGTTACCAGGGTTGCCCGATACCGGATACAGATGGAGATGGTGTGAATGATGAAGAGGACAGGTGTATTACAATTCCAGGGCCGAAAGAAAATTTTGGGTGTCCTATCATTCCCCCTGAAGTGAAGAAGAAAGTAGATATGGCAGCTAAGAATATCCTCTTTGTTACCGGCAGTTACAAATTGCAATCATCTTCATTCAAAGGGTTGAATGAGGTGGTTAAGATCATGCAGGATAACCCGGGAATGCTGCTGGCCATTGATGGTCATACCGATTGGGTAGGCACTGATGAATACAACCAGACCCTGAGTGATAACCGGGCCGGAGCTGTAAAGGCTTATATTGTGAGTAAGGGTATTGATGCAAGCCGCATCACCTCTGCTGGACATGGTGAATCAATGCCAATAGCTGATAACAAAACAGCGGCTGGTCGTCAGAAGAACCGTCGTTCAGAAATGACATTGAGCTATTATAAATAAACCACCTATTTATTTATTGATTGAAACGTCCCTGCTAAGAGCGGGGGCGTTTTTTTATTCATTACGTCACAGTTGGCATCTGCCCGTAGATAACCAGGTTGTTTATGGATTCGTGTGTTGAACCAGGCAACTGCTGAAATTAAGTTTCCTCTGATCGTTTGTTGCTGATGCCCTCTCAACTGGCTTGGCGCAAAAGCAATTTATCTGCCGTAGGCAGACAAAGGCTCTTTACACTTTCGAAGACCAACAAAGGCAAATATTTCATTCCTTTATTGTTTGATTATATAATTTCAATATGTTCAAAAATCTTTTACGCCGTGGTTGGTGTTTCCTTCCACCAACCACCGACCTGTATGCCTATATGACAAAGTAGAGTGTTTGATAACTGTCGAGTAGCGAACCAAACGTACAAGAGTGCAACGCAACAGACGATGATAGTAGCAATGCAGCTGGGCCCAAAAGAATAATGAACACAGAACAAGGAATAACGAATGATGAAGTCGGCCACCCCACTCACCACTCACCATTCACCACTCACCCAACCTCCCCGCCTTCGCTAAAGCTACGGCGGGCAAGCCTTATCTTTGCTACCTAACGATTTACAATCATGAACCTCGAATTCAACCGCAACGATGATGTAATGAAACAAAGCCTGGGCGAAATGCGCCGGCGACTGGAAAAGATATATGAAGGCGGCGGTAAAAAAGCCATAGAGAAACAACATGCCGCAAAAAAACTAACACCCCGTGAACGCATCGATTACTTAGTAGACAAAGACCTGCCTACCGGACAGGCAGGCAAACCTTTTATTGAGATCGGCGCATTTGCGGGTTATGAAATGTTTGCCGAACAGGGCGGTTGCCCTGCGGGTGGCACGGTGGCCGGTATCGGTTATGTAAGCGGCCGGCAATGCGTGATACTCGCCAACGACCAGACCGTGAAGGCGGGTGCATGGTTCCCCATTACCGGTAAAAAGAACCTGCGCCTGCAGGAGATAGCGATGGAAAATCATTTGCCGGTTATTTACCTGGTGGACAGCGCCGGTGTGTTCCTGCCGATGCAGGATGAAATATTTCCCGACAAAGAACATTTTGGCCGCATCTTCCGCAACAATGCAGTCATGAGTGGCATGGGCATTACCCAGATCGCTGCGGTAATGGGCCCCTGCGTGGCGGGCGGCGCTTATTTACCGATCATGAGTGATGAAACACTGATGGTGGAAGGCAATGGTTCTATTTACCTGGCCGGGCCTTACCTTGTAAAAGCTGCGATCGGTGAAGATATTGACAACGAAACCCTCGGTGGTGCGGTAACGCATACGGAGATATCGGGTATTGCTGATTATAAATTCAAGACCGAGCAGGCATGCATGGACCATATCAAAAAAATGTTTTCAATGCTGGGTGATAAACCCAAAGCCGGTTTTGACAGGATAAAAGCAAAAGCGCCAAAGAAAAAAGCAGAAGAACTCTATGGCCTCTTCCCTTTTGACGGCAAGCCTTATGATGTGATGGATATTATTGAACGCATCGTTGATAGTAGTGAGTTTGAACAGTTCAAGGAAGATTATGGTAAGACGATCGTCTGCGGTTATGGAAGAATAGATGGCTGGGCGGTGGGCATCGTGGCCAATCAACGATTAATTGTAAAAACAAAAAAAGGTGAGATGCAGATGGGCGGTGTTATTTATAATGACAGCGCCGATAAAGCTGCCCGTTTTATTCTGAACTGCAACCAGAAAAAAATTCCATTGGTATTTATACAGGATGTCACCGGTTTTATGGTGGGCAGTCGCAGTGAACATGCAGGCATCATCAAAGACGGCGCGAAGATGGTGAATGCGGTGGCGAATTCTGTAGTGCCAAAAATTACGATCATCATTGGTAATTCATACGGGGCAGGTAACTATGCCATGTGTGGCAAGGCTTATGATCCCCGTTTCATTTATGCATGGCCCACGGCGAAGATCGCAGTGATGGGTGGTGATGCGGCGGCGAAAACATTGTTGCAGATCGAAGTGGCTTCTTTGAAAGCAAAGAAACAGGTGATAACCCCGGAAGCAGAAAAGAAATTGCTGGATAATATCACGGGCCGGTATGAAAAACAGACATCCCCTTATTATGCAGCGGCCCGTTTGTGGGTAGATGCTATCATTGACCCGGTGGATACGAGAAAGGTTATTTCGGAAGGGATCGCCGCGGCGAATAACAATGCAGAGATAAAAGAGTTGAAGACGGGTGTGTTCCAGGTGTGATGGTGAATTGTGAGTGGGTAGAACCTTATTAACGAAATGTCATGCCGGACCTGATCCGGCATCTTTATAAAAAATGTTATAGAGAAAGATCCTGAATCAAGTTCAGGATGACATACATAGTAATTGAATCATCAGTAATTTAAACAAGATTGTCCCATACTGTTACCATATACACAGACGGCTCCTCAAGAGGCAACCCCGGCCCCGGCGGATATGGCGTAATATTAATGAGCGGCACTCACCGCAAAGAATTATCGCAGGGTTATAAACTCAGCACCAACAACCGCATGGAACTGATGGCGGTGATCGCAGGATTGAAAGCGTTGAAGAAAGAAGGAATGAACGTTACTATTTATTCCGACAGCCAGTATATCGTAAAAGCAGTGGAAGAAGGCTGGCTGAAGAAATGGATCAAAACAAATTTCAAAGGTGGCAAGAAGAACCCTGACCTGTGGTGGGAATTTCATGAGCTTTCACAAAAACATCATATCAAATTCAGATGGGTAAGGGGGCATGCGGATAATCCTTTCAATAACCGTTGTGATGAATTAGCTACCGAAGCTGCAGACGGGCATCATCATAAGTTGCTGCATGATGAAGGGTATATGAAGTAATTCTTTCCGCCTACTTTTTGCCTTGATGCAAAAAGTAGCAAAAAAATCAAGGCTGCGAAAAAATGACTAAAAATTACTTCGTTCGCCTAAACCCAGCGAACTCGCCGGAAGATTTATTAGAATTCGAATAGCGTACGGGCTCAAACAACGCCGGCTTTTACGGCTCACTATGTAATTTTCTTAACGTCATTTTTTCGAGGCCATAATTATTACTCCCTTTTCAGGCTGCTGTTAGCGCCT
The DNA here is from genome assembly GCA_041486045.1 of Chitinophagaceae bacterium. Lineage (GTDB taxonomy): Bacteria > Bacteroidota > Bacteroidia > Chitinophagales > Chitinophagaceae > JJ008. Next base: position 15,897 of record JBGPKR010000020.1, read on the forward strand.
TTTCGCCGAAGGCGGAACAGCGCCAACAGAGTTTACGAATAGCACGATGTAAAATCTGCGACCTTATTTAAAGTATTGCTGATATCAGTCTTGTTTTGACTGCCAAAATAGAAAGGGTGTGTTGGCCGTCCCGCCGGCGGAGCTTTCGGCGGGACTTGACTTTTTTTGTTGCTTTTTTGTGTCAAGACAAAAAAGCAAATAGAAATCATCACATCAAGGCAAAAAGTAGAATAGAAATAAAAACAAAACCCATCAATAAACACTGATGGGTTTCAAACTATATAGAGAATGGATCAAGCCAATGTAAGCGCTGTTCTTTTTCTTGTGATATAGTTGTAAGCAAAAAGGATCACCGGTAAGAAAAACATGGTTGCGATCAGTGAATTCCTGTAAAAAGGAAGCCCGGCTTCATAGCAATTCATCAAGCCGCTGAAATCTTTGGTATAGGTGATGTGTGAACCTGTCCACACCAAAAAATTAGATACCAGGAAGAAACCAGTTGGTGCTGCTAATGCGCCGGCAAACAGGGATGAATATTTTCTGCCTTTCAAAGCCCAACCGATCAAGGTTGCTGCCAGTAAGACGAGATAGTTTATCCATTGACCGCTGTAAAACCCGGCGTAAGGGAATAAGTCCTGGCTGTATAAAAACTGTATCCCCGCATCACTGATCAGCAAAGCCAGCAGCGGAAGCATGAAAGACATATTCTTTTGCCTGATGATCATCCCTGAGAATAAAGCAATGGCGATCACCGGTGAGAAACCGGACCAGTTCAGATCAGGCCCGAAGAAATACTTACAGGCTGTGGCCAGTGCAACCAGTATGACCGTAAAGAGAATTAAACGTCCGTTGATCTTCATTTAAAATAATTTGAGTAACAAAAATAAATGAATTGGAGCAATTATTACGCATCTGGCCGCTTTGAGCGGCCTGGGGCATCTAAGGCACCGAAGCCCTGAAAACAGTGGCTCCGGCAACAGTGCCCAGTTTCACTTCTTTGCCTTCAAAAACGATCGCTGAGGGATGACCTGCCTCCAGTTTTAAAGCTCCTGATCCATTATCCAGTTCAGCCATTCCTTCCGTCAGCAAAATGATCTCTGCCGTAACGGGTGAAAAAGAAACCGTATCGCCGGCTTTCAATTCAAAAACGCTTAATTGAAAATCCGGCGCTGAGGTTTTATATACTTTTTCCATTGCCCTTCGAAGTCCCGACCCTTGTCGGGACGAAGGAGGGTCGTTGTTTTTATCTTCTCCTGTAAGTATTTGCGGATGGGTGGCTTCACATTTTACATGCTTCAATAATTCTTTTACATCAATATGCTTGTTGCTGAGTCCGCCACGAAGTACATTGTCAGAACTGGCCATGATCTCCACATTCTGTCCTTCCAGGTAAGCATGAGGCAGGCCGGCATCCTGGAATATCCCCTCCCCCTTCTTCAGATGAACAAGATTAAATAAATAAACAGAAAAAATGCCCCTATCAATCTTGCCATGATGCGGGAAACTGTAAGCTGCCTTGGCCGCCCAGAAATCTTCATCATATTTATCCGGTTTATTGTCCTTATATACTGTTGCCAGGTTTTCGATCAATGGTCGCAGTATCCTGTTCACTTCCTCCTGCGGCATGTCCATCACATATTTATACAACCCTTCATAGCCGGATTGATTGAATACGGGCAACAGTCCTCTCAGTTCTACAACATTCAGCAGGGTATAGGTCAAGTCCTCCGCCGGCTTAAATCCATGCAATAACCAAAAATCACTTAATGCAACCATCAGTTCCGGTTTATGGTTATCGTCCTTATAATTTCTCCGGATGGAATCGATCGGGATCCCTTCCGCATTTTCCCGGGCAAATTCTTTTTCAGCTGCTGATTTGGAAGGATGCACCTGTATGGATAACATTTTATGTACATCCAGTACTTTAAATAAATAGGGAAGATGTCCAAACTTTTGTTGCACTTCTTTGCCAAGGAATTCAGGATGATCTTTCAGGTATTCTTTCAGCAGCACCCGCTGATGACCGGGCAGCTCTGCGGTACAGTTATCCTGGGGATGAACACCCATCCAGTATTCGGCAAAGGGAAGTTTTTCATTATTCTCCGCATGTAACAAAGCAGGAATAAAAGATGTGCCTCCCCAGTCGTAATGTTTTACAGTTCCTTTTAAGCGATAAATGCCTGCCATAAATAAATTTCTTTTAATACCGTGTACTTCGGAGTTCCGATTCATCGGAACGAAGTAGTAACTTGACATAAAGATACTACATGGCCTTACATAATATCCTGGGAAAAGAAGGAGAACAAATGGCGGTGAACTGGCTGCAGGAAAAAGGTTATGAGATCCTGCACCGCAACTGGCGGCATTCTTATTATGAAATCGACGTCGTGGCAAAGAAAAATGAGAAGCTGCATTTTGTGGAAGTAAAAGCAAGGCAGAATGATAAATACGGTAATCCAGAAGACAGTGTCAGCAAAAGAAAATTCAAAAGGCTTCAGCAAGCTGCTGATCAATTTCTTTTTTTAAATCCGGGGTATAAATGGATACAATACGATATTCTTGCCATTACGCTGAATAAGGGCGGGGAGACAGAGTATTTTTTACTCGAAGATGTATTTTTATAGCGTATGTTTTGCTACCGGATGATTCAAGTGCATCATCATTTTTTCCACCATCTTATAAGTTGCGGGGCAACATTCTATATTTTGTTTATATACATGCCCGTAGTCTTTCATTTTTTTGGATAAATGCGGGTAACCGGCACAATCGGCAGGTCGTATATCATAGATGCTGCATTTATTAGAGCTAAGGTCCAGAAACTGGCAGGGCTCTGTTTTATTCAGCCAGTCCCTGTCCCCGCCCCTTTCCCGGCGAAGCCATTTTTCTTTGAACTCATCTTCTGTCTGACCGAAATGAGCCGATATTCTTTTAATGTCTTTCGCTGTAAAAGTCGGTGTCATTGTTTTGCAGCAATTGGCGCAACTCAGGCAATCCATTTCTTTCCAGACTTCTTTTTCAAGATGTGCCGTTAAATTTTGTAATCCTTTTGCCGGATGTTTTTCAAGTTTGCTGAGAAACCTGCGAAAACTTCTTTTATTGTGCTGAACTCTTTGTTTAAACGAACGAAGGTTAACAGGTTTTATCGAAGACATGCGGCGAAGATAACCATTCAGCGGCTTCGCAGTACAGCAAAAGAATTTTAGTATCGGAGTTTTTCAATAGCTATTTTTGTTATCAAAACAAACCAATAGATATGAGAATACTGATCATACCTGCTGTTATCATTGCATGGGCTGTTTCATCCGGCGCCTGCAAGTCTTCTTCAGGAAAAGAAAAAACATTTTGTGATACGGCCTGCCTGAAAGATTCCATAAAATTTACCGGTGATCACAAACTGAAACCGTATGTTTATATCAGCGCCGGCAAATGCATAGCCGACACGCTGACATGGAGCTATACGGGTATGGGTGTGAACAGGAAGGTAGGGCTTGCTGATTTCCTGAATAATACAGTTCATATCAATAAGGATTATGTGAAATGTTCCTTTAAAGACACCGCCTATGCCTGGTTATTATTCAATGATTGCGCCACCGGCCGTGGCTACCAGTTGAAACTTCCTTTCAATAAAACAGCTAATATCGGGAGAAAGAGCAGTGGCATCAACAGTATTGATCCTAAATTCTCCATAGCAGATAACCTGGTGGCCTACACAGACCGGGGGAATATTTTTGTGGAAGAGATCGTTACAGGTAAAACAGCACAGATGACCTTTGGCAAGGCGCTTGATATTGATTATGACGCTTTGCATGAATATATCGACTCTGTCAATGTCACTTCCACGAGGATATGGGTGAAAGTGAAAATTGATAATGAATGGAAGGAACTGGAGAAAACAATTACATTGAAATAACCCCATTTGGATTTTGGAATTTGGAATTTTTAAACAATGTGGGAACCTTATAAAAAAGGCTTCAAAGCTTACCTGCAATTAGAAAAATCATTGTCGGATAATACAGTTCAGGCTTATCTCAGGGATATTGAACTGCTGACCCAATACCTGCAGAAAAGCAAGTCACTCCAATCACCGGCTGATATTTCTTTAAAAACCCTTCAGCTATTTGTTAAAAATATTGCCGAACTGGGCATGACAGCATCATCCCAGTCAAGGATCATTTCAGGAATCAAATCATTTTATAAATATTGTTTGCTGGAAAATATTTCCAAAACAGATCCCACTACCCTGCTGGAAGCCCCCAAACTGAAAAGAACATTACCCGACGTACTCAGCTTTGATGAAATAGAAAAGATCATTGCAGCCATTGACCTCAGCAGATCCGAAGGCGGGAGAAATAAAGCCATACTGGAAACCATGTACAGTTGCGGTCTGCGGGTAACTGAGGTGGTGAACCTGAAAATATCCCAACTTTATCTTGATATTGGTTTTATCCGGGTGATCGGCAAGGGAGACAAAGAAAGATTGGTGCCGGTAGGCCGCAGCGCCATTAAACACATCAATATTTATAAGAACAAAATAAGAGTTCATGTTGATGTAAAAAAAGGGAATGAAGATGTGCTTTTTCTCAACAACCGGGGCAGTAAATTATCAAGGGTGATGATCTTTTACATCATCAGGGACCTGGCGCTGAAAGCCGGAATAAAAAAAACGGTATCGCCGCATACATTCCGCCACTCCTTTGCCACACATTTAGTGGAAGGCGGCGCCGACCTGCGTGCCGTACAGGAAATGCTGGGCCATGAAAGTATAACCACAACCGAGATCTACACACATCTTGACAGGGAATTTTTGAGAAAGACATTGGAGAAATATCATCCTTTTTTTAAATAAATAACTCTTCCGTACATGCAGGAAGGCTTTGCGAAATAGTGACGGCTATTGTATGATGATCTTATCCGTAAATCTTTTTCCTGACTTCTTATTGGTCAATGCAAGAAAATAACTGCCTGCAGCAACCGGGGGAATATCTATGTTCAACAGTCTTGCTTCTGCATCTATCCATATTTCCTGCTGCTGCACCGATTGGCCGGATTGATTGAGCAATTGAAGATCGTAATATCCTTCTTCCGTTTTTTGTATTTCAATATTTATGCTGCTGCCGGATCCAACCGGGTTAGGAAATACTTTGAAAGCTGCAGTATGTTTATCATCAGTAATGGCAGGCATCAATGGAACATTCTTCAATTCTTTTTTTGTGGGCAGCTTACTGCATATTACTAATCCCCCTACCATCATTGGTTTGGCATGCTTCAATTGTATTATAACAGAATCGGGAGTAGTCTTTTTGTCAATCACTAATTCAGTAGGTTCATAATCAATATAAGAAGCAATAAGGATGATATTATCCGATCCGGCTGCGGGTTTTAAAGAAAATGATCCGTTTTCATTTGTTGAGACTCCGTTCCTGGTTCCTTTTATAACAACTGATGCATAAAAAAGAGGGTTGCCTTTTTCATCGATCACTTTTCCATTTATTACATTTTTGTCTGTTAGCTGTGATGCTTCAATTTTTGTAACTGCACCAAGTGTCATGCATTTACGGACTTGCCCGAATGCTGTAACAACAACTTCATCCAGCCATCCTTTGATCTGTAATTCTATTGTAAATGTTCCGGTAAGACCGGATATTGTTTTTACCGGCACTTCTTTTCTTTCATACCCTACAGATGAAACAAATAGTTGACCGTTCATATTCAATATACTTTTATCCAGGTTAAACAAACCATTCTTATCAGCAGCCCCGCCTTTACCAATCACACCCGTTTCGATACTTGCATACGGTATTGGCTCCCCTTTCTCGTTTACCACTTTTAATTGAATGGTACCGCTAAGTTTTGTCACTTTTTCGGGAATAATAAATGCTATATCACCCATCAGGGGTGCCGTACAAACCGGCCTTGCTACTTTTCCCATCAGAAGAGGCTGTTTCGGGATCCTTGTTGTATCCTTATTCGTCTTTATTATTGCTACTGTTCCCTGGGTTTTTTGCGCCGAAACTTTTATAGAAACAAGAAATGCGGGGATAACAAACTGGAAAAAATATTTCAGCCAGGGTATCCTCTTCTTCGGTATTTCAATACTCCGGTCAAGCTGATCGGTCATGAAGCGGCCACAAACAGAACCGGTAGAGGGCTTCTTAAAGAATTCAGCCACCTGCCGGTCACTCATATTGCTGAAGTCAACTACCTGTTTCTGGCAGGAGCCGCAGAATTTTCCCTGCTGAACGGGTGTCATATTATCCCAGTTCTCGTGACAGGGTTTGGGGATGCTCAGCTGGAGTTTCTTGCTCATAAAGAGGTTTTAAGATTTTAAAAGAGGAGTTCCGTAGAAACGGAACTCCGATATCACTAACCGGCTGTTAAATGATTAGCTGTTTTTCTTCAGATGCTGCTGCATCGAAAATTGCATATCGTTATGGATAGAAAGTATCAATAAACAGGTGGCCGTGCAGAAAACCGGGCTGGTTATGCAGTGGTGGCCGTTCCAGCTCCCGTCCTGGTTCTGGATATTCACCAGCTTGCCCGAGATCATATCATACCATTTTTTCCAGTCATCCCCTTTTTGCATCATGATGCTTTCACCTGTCATCAGGTAACTCATGAACTCCTCGCCGCCATTGCTGCCAAAACCCGACATCACATCTTCCCGCATCGCCTGTTGCTGTGATGCCTGGTTGATGGAATAAGCTGTCATTAATTGCTTGGATTCGGTGGCGCCCATGCCGGCAGCCCGCAGGTTCGCTTCTGTTATTTTATCGTCTTTGATCTTTCCTTCGCTTTTGGCTTTGTCAATAAAATCCTGCGCCCTTCTTGCTTCTTTGGCGCTGGCCCGGGTGGTGCTGGATAAGCCATACAACATCACGCCGGCAGCTTTCCCTGTTACAACAGATTTTGTATTCACATCAAAATTGCCGTTTTGGTAATCACGGCTGCGGTGAAGCACAGCCGTATCAACTTTTCTTCCTACATCTTCGGCGCTTTCGAGTGCATTATTAGCAAGGGCCGATTGCAATACCGGGGCCCAGCCACCATCTTTCCAGCCACCATCGGTGTCCTGGCCTTTTTGAATTCTTGCCACGCATTTATCCAATGCTTTTTCAATCCTTTTTTTCAATTGTGCATCAGTAATATCATAACGAAGTATATTGGTGAAGAACTGAGCGGTCAGTATCACATCAATATTTCTTCCGAGCTTGATCTGTGGTTGTGTGTTTTCCAGTTTGGTGAGGTAGGGCTGGTTGTCAGGACATTCTTCCACCTGTTTCAATAAGAAATCAGTCGCCTTCTTCAGATCCTTTGAATATTCTCCTTTCGTCAATGTGTTATCGGTTCTCAGCAACGACATACCAACCAATGAGGTGGTGGCAGGATCACTGGGTACAGCATGGGGGTCCATGATATCCTGGCGGGCATGTGTGCCGGCGCCCCAACCACCGTCATTGCCCTGGGCTTTGTCGGTCCATTCCAGTCCTTTCTTGATAGCTGCATCAACTTTCTCAGGGGTTTCGAATGCGCTGAACAAAGTTCCGTCCTGGATGGTATCAAGACCAAAGATCGTTTTCATGATACAGACGTGGTTCACCGCTGTATTGTTACAGGATTGTACCAGCTTCTTTTCATCATCACTCTTTCGTAGTGTGGCTGAAGCAAGAAACCCGGCTACTGCCAGCGCTGATACTGATAAGACAATGTTTCTTTTTGCAAATAAAATTTTCATGGCTTTTGTTTTAACCCCTCCTGCCTCCCCTGAAGGGGAGGTTTCGGGTTGTTATTAAATAAATGTTTCAAAAAAAGAATTGCCAGCCGGGTGTGAATGTCCCGCCTGAATGATTCAGTCGGGCAGGGAACAGATGAACAAGGAATGAAGAATGATGAAGTTGGTTCCAAAAAAAGATATACTGTTACATGGTTCACCACTTCTTCTGTTCAATATTCCCTGTTCATCTGTTCATTATTTATTTGATCCAACCTCATCATGACCCCCAGCACCCACATTCTTCTTTGGTTCAGGAAGGGCTTTTGCCAGCAACTGTGCACTTTCCGCCAGCCTGATAAATTCTGAACGGTAACCTTCTTCATCATTGCCTTTTGCTTTTCTTGCAAGATTTAATACGCTGCTGTAAGAAGCAGCAGATTTGAATTCAGAATTGCGCAACAACATTCCAAACTGGGCAACAGATGCAGCAAAGCGGAAGTTATCAGATGTTTTAGCAATAGAGACCTGGTTGTCTTTTACCGGGTGCTCGATCAATTTACTTACATCTCCGTCCGGGGCTTTATAGCGAAACTTCACGGTCAGTATCTCATCTGTTTGAGCGGACTTACTGAGCGGAACAACATTTTTCTGATATTTTAATGAATCAACAGTTTTTAAAAAATCGCTGCTCACTCCCGCCGGTATCACTTCATATAAAGCGGTTACGGTATGCCCGCTGCCGAGTTCACCGGCATCTTTTTTATCATCATTGAAATCTTCTTTGGCCAGCATCCTGTTCTCATAACCGATCAGGCGGTAGCCCTGTACTTTGGCCGGATTGAATTCGATCTGCAGCTTTACATCTTTAGCAATGGTGAACAGTGTACCCCCAAATTCATTCACCAATACTTTCTGTGCTTCGGTAATTCCGTCAATATAAGCATGATTACCGTTGCCTTTATCAGCCAGCTTCTGCATTTTGCTATCCTGGTAATTGCCCATACCATAACCCAGCACGGTCAGGAACACACCGCTCTTTCTTTCATTTTCAATCAATCTTTCCATCGCATCATCGCTGCTTTCACCAACATTAAAATCACCATCAGTGCAGAGAATAACACGGTTATTACCATTCCTGGCAAAATTTTCTTTCGCCACTTTATAAGCAAGTTTTATTCCTTCACCTCCTGCCGTTGAACCTCCCGCATCTAACCTGTCAATCGCATCTTTGATCTTTGTTTTATCAGCGCCACTGGTGGAAGACAATACCAAACCTGCATTACCGGCATATACTACCATCGCGATCTTATCCTGCTCCCGCAACTGGTCCACCAGCATTTTCATAGATGCTTTTACCAATGGCAGTTTATTGGGCTCATCCATAGAACCCGATACGTCGATCAGGAATACAATATTGGATGCCGGTAAATTTTCTGTCGGGATCTTCTTTCCCTGAAGGCCGATCAGCACCAGTTTATTGTCTTTATTCCAGGGGCAATCAGATATTTCTGTATTGATAGAGAAAGGATCATCATTAGTGGGTTGCGGATATTCATAATGAAAATAATTTACCATTTCCTCAATTCTTACCGCACCGGCGGGTGGCAATTGTCCCTGGTTTAAGAAACGTCGGACATTACTGTAAGAAGCCGCATCCACATCAATGGAGAAAGTAGAGAGAGGGTTATCTGAAACTTTTAGAAATTTGTTTTCAACGATATGATCATAGCCTTCCCTGTTGAAATCTTCGTATGCCTCATCTTTAGGATTCAAATAATATGTCCCTATATCACCCTCGGCTATTTTTAATCCTGATACTTTTCCGGCAAGCGGACTGCCATTAGCTGTAGTGACAGAATAATTCAACTGTTTTTGCTGCCGGTTTTGGCCCAGGGCTGTTACGACTACTTCTGTCCCTGCAACAACTATATGCTTTAAGGTGATATTGATCTTACTGCGACCGGCAATTTTTTCCTCCTTTGTTTCAAGACCGGCTCCTGAAAAAACAAGTACATCATTGGAGTTTGAAACAACTATTTTATAATTTCCATTAGTTGATGTGGATACACCGGTCCTGGTACCTTTTACAGAAATGGAAACTCCGGGAAGGGGACTTCCTGTTTCATCCGATACGGTTCCGGTTACGGTGAGAGACTTTACGGGCCGGAATGCCAGCATGATCAGGAGCACCGGCGCAATGAATAGCAATATTTTTTTCATAATATGTGTTTAGATACCTCTGATGCTGCCATTTTAGCAATTGCATAAGAACCCCTAAAAATTAATTCGTTAATTTTAACACGGTGTCTTTTCTTAAGAACATATCACACACTTCACTAACTGATAAAGAACTGGTGGCCCTGTATAAAGAATCGGGTGACATGTCCGTTTTGGGTGAACTCTACCAGCGGTACATGGAACTGGTCTATGGTGTCTGTCTTAAGTATTTCAAGGAACCCGAAACTGCCAAAGACAGTGTGATGCAGATCTTTGAAGAACTGGTATCAAAATTGAAAAGACATGAGGTGGATAACTTTAAAGGCTGGCTGCACCAGGTGGCCAAGAACCACTGCCTGATGCAATTGCGGACACCAAAAAACCTGAAAACCGTTGAGTTTAAGACAGAATTTGTGCAATCAGAGGAAAATGTGCATCTGAATGGCGTACTGGAAAAGGAGGAGAATTTCAAGAAACTGGAATTCTGCCTCGGCACATTGTCAGAAGAACAAAGGATGGTGATCAAGCTCTTTTATTTAGATGGTAAATGCTATAATGAGATCGTGGAAACGACAGGGCATGACTGGAACCAGGTGAGGAGTTTGATACAAAACGGGAGAAGGAATCTGAAGAATTGTATGGAGAAGGTTGAGTCGGGAGTCGCTAGTCGGGAGTCGGGAGTCAAGAGCCAGGAACCGAGAGTTGGAGATTAAAAAAATATGAACTTTATAATGCGAAATGGCCACGGATAATAACATAAAGAATTTTACAGCCGCTGATATTGAAAAATATCACAAGGGTTTGCTTTCTGCCAAAGAAAGGCATGAACTGGAAAAAGCGGCGCTGGATGATCCCTTCCTGGCAGATGCACTGGAAGGTTATGCTTTTGCAGGCATTAACTATTCAGCGGATATAGAAGACCTGAAAAAAAGAATAGCCGAAAAAGTAGAAGCCGGAAAAGTAATTGCCATGAAACCCGGCGGCCAATCTTCTTTCCCATGGCTGCGGGCGGCTGCATTGGTTATAATAATTGCCGGGGCCGGGCTGCTGGCAAAACAATTCATTTTTACCAACCGGTCAAAGAATAATATTGCTCAGGCCGAAACAAAAAAATCAGGAGAAACAAAACTTAATGATACGGCAAATACTGTTGCAATTACTTCAGGCACCGATACATTAAAAACAAAAGCCGGCACATTTGCAGTTCCGGTAAATCAAAATAATAGTTCGTTTGTTTTTACTCCAAAAGACAGTACTCCCGCCAATACTATTTCAAAAGATGCAGGCGGCCAGGGCAATGAAACAACGGGTGATGTTACTGTTTCAAGAAATGCAACACAGCCTGTTGTTAGCGCACCGGTAAAAATTGATGATGAAAAGATCAATCAATTAAAAGTCCCGGCCGGGAATGCCGGTAAGAATGGAATTACAAAGGAAGAAATAAAAGACAAAATTGAAATCAACAATAAAAAAGATATTGAAAGGGACGAAGTAAAAGGCTTAGTATCTGCACAACCCGAAGACCGGCAAAATAACAGGGCTGTTGCAAGCAGCCGTAAGCTAATGGAGGAGCAGAATCCCCGTCAGGCTACTAATACTTTCCGGGGCCGGGTGACGGATGCCAACAATGTTGGTTTGCCTTTTGCCAGGGTTTATAATCCTGCCGATAATAATGCCGGCACCTACACGGATGTTGCCGGGAATTTTAATCTGACCTATCCCGATTCTGTTTTAAACGTACAGGTAAAATCTGTTGGATTTGAAAACACAAATGTGCAGCTTAGAAACAGTGTGGCCAATAACCAGGTTATTTTGCAGGATGACAAAAGTTTATCGGAAGTGGTCATCAGCAATCAAAAACCCAATGCAACCGCCCGTAGCCGGGAGGCCAATAAAACACTGGAAGAACCCGAGCCTGCAGATGGATGGGACAACTATGATACTTATCTCAGCAATAACCTGAATGTGCCGGAAGAAATAAGAACCAAACAGAATCCTTCAGGACAGGTCCAGGTCTCTTTTGAAGTGGACAAAAACGGCAATCCCATTAATATCAAAGTTGAAAAATCTCTTTGCAAAAAATGCAACCAGGAAGCCATCCGGCTCATTAAGGATGGCCCCAAATGGAAACGAAATGCCAAAAATGGCAGAACCACCGTTACTATTTCTTTTGATAGCAACTTATAAAACTGCTCAGCCTTTATCAACATCAACCCAATGCGGAAGATATTATTACTGATACCAGCATTTATTTGCCCTGTTTTGACTCTTTGTCAAACTATTACACCGATCTATATAGAAAATGATAGTGTTGATATTGAAAAAATTCAATTCATAGATCCCAAAAGCGGAAAAGCATTTCGAACTGAAACACAGGGAAAGTTTATTGATATCAATGATTATTATTATGACTTAAACAGAATTACAATCATTATCCCTTTCAAAGACGGAACAAAGATCATTGCCAACTCAGTTGAAACAAAATACTTTGGTCGTTGTAAAATAGAAATTTTACAGAATAAGAACGCTAAACCTGCATGTACGCAAATTGATTATTGGCAAGCCGACCTCGGCAAGGGAAGTACTTTTGATCCAAACTGCTGCGTTGAAAAACATTACAACAACATGATAATTTATTCAGGTGCATATAATTATTACGATTTGACAAAAAATTTAAAACTTAATACATCAAAACGCCTGAAATTACTCCGGAGAAATATGAAAAAAAGATTTCCCGGTCAAAAAATCCCCCGCATATAGTTTTAACCATCGTGTATCCTATATCCCTACCTTTGCCTCTCTAAAAATTGTTTGTTATGAAAAAACTATTTATCACAACCATTGCTGCCTTTACTTTATTTATTGCCGATGCACAGTTAAAAACACCGGCGCCAAGTCCTACACAAACTATCAAACAGGACTTTGGTCTTTCCAATGTTGAACTTTCCTATTCACGTCCCGGGATAAAAGGAAGAAAGATCTTCGGTGACCTGGTTCCATTTGGCAAAGTATGGCGCACCGGCGCCAATAGCGCTACTACAGTTACATTCGGAGATGCTGTAACGATCGGGGGAACTAAAGTTCCGGCCGGTAAATATGGTTTACTCACTATCCCTGATAAAAAAAGCTGGATCATTATCATCAGTAAACAAACTGATGTAACAAGTCCTGCTGACTACAAGCAGGAGCAGGACCTGGTAAGAGTGGAAGCAAGAACCATGGATATGGATAGCCCTGTGGAAACATTTACCATGCAGTTTGCCAATATAAAGCCTACTACCTGTGAATTGCATATGATGTGGGATAAAACAGCCGTCGCATTACCTATTGCAACGGATGTAGAAACAAAAGTAATGGCACAGATCGACCAGTTAATGAATAAAGACAACCGCCCTTATTTCAATGCCGCCATGTACTATATGGACAATGGCAAGGACCTGAACCAGGCCCTGGCATGGTTTGATAAAGCGGTGGAATTACAACCCAATGCATTTTTCATTCATCATCAAAGAGCCAATTGCCTGGCAAGGTTGGGTAAAAAAGACGAAGCGAAAGCAGCTGCTGAAAAATCAAAAGCACTGGCCATTGAGCAAAAGAATGATGATTACGTAAGACTGAATGATAAGTTGCTGGCAGAATTGAATAAGTAAACCCCGCCCCCCGAACTACGTTCCCAACCTTCTCCGCCTATTGGCGGATCGGTTGCCCTGAAGGGGGCTTTGGATTCTGATATTTTAAATAGCCTCTTGAGGCCTATTTTTTTTTGACAGCATTGTATTGAGAAATAAACTGAAGATGATCACTGAAAATGCTCCGATCGGATTCAGCCAGAGGAAACCCATTTTTAAAACCCCTGTTTTGGTCAGAATAAAAACTGTCAATACCAGCAACTCGGCTAACACTGCTGCCCAGAAAACAACATGCCCGTTCCTGATCTTCTTAATAAAAAAAGCTACTAAAAAAACGCCCAGTATCACTCCATAAAAAAGAGAACCCAAAACATTCACGGCTTCGATCAGGCTGTTGCCGATATTATACGTGAACATGGCAACGACGATACAAAAAATTCCCCAGGCCAGTGTATACCATTTCGATAACCGATATTCATCTTCCCCGCTTTCTTTCTTTTTGGTGAACCGCCTGTGGAAGTCGATCATAGTACAGGATGCCAGCGAATTAATGGCCGCCGCGATACTGCCCCATGATGCAAGAAAGATTATCGCAATAAGTAAACCTACCAGCCCCACCGGCAAATAATCTACCACAAACCGGAGAAATATATAATTAGTGTCATTGCCGTCACCGCCAACAGCTTTTGTATTCAGCCATTTTTTTATCTGGCCCCTCAGGCTGTCAGATCTTTTTTGCAGGTCTTGTAATGCTGCCAATGATCTTTCTTTCCCGATTGAATTATTCATATCAGATGCGGCAGAATAATCAACCACGGCCTGCTGCTTTTGAGTGGTGACAATATCATATTGCTGCCGGACCAGCAGGAAAGAGTCTTTATAAACAGATTGTTCCAGTTTTTTTACCTGGACATTATTAAAAAAGATGGGCGCTTTATTAAACTGGTAAAAAGTAAACAACAATGCCCCGATGAGAAGAATCGCAAATTGCATGGGAACCTTCACAAATCCATTCATCAATAAACCAAACCGGCTTTGCTTTAATGTTCTGGCCGTGAGATAACGACCCACCTGGCTCTGGTCTGTCCCAAAATATGAAAGAGCAAGGAAAAAACCACCGATCAATCCACTTAATAAATTGTACTGGTCGCTCCAGTTGAAATGCCCTTTTTCAAAACCAGTGGTGATAACATTCAGTTTACCCAACTTACCACTTAACTGCAGCGCATTTTCAAAGCTTACATTTTTGGGCAGCATATTCACCACCATGTATCCCGCCAGGAACATCCCGATGAAGATGATGATCAATTGCAGTTGTTGGGTATAGGCAACTGCTTTGGCGCCTCCGCTCATTGTATAAATAATAAGCAACCCCCCCATAAGAATATTGGTATAATAAATATTCCAACCGAACAGGGATGAAAGAATAATGGAAGGAGCAAATACACTGATACCGGTAGAAAGCCCTCTTTGTAAAAGAAAAAGAAAAGAGGTAAGGGTTCTTGTTTTATTATCAAAACGGTTTTCTAAATATTCATAGGCAGTATAAACTTTCAGCCTGCTGAAAATGGGAACGAAGAAGATACAGATCACCACCATCGCCAGCGGAATGCCAAAATAGTATTGAACAAACCGCATACCGTCGGTGTAAGCCTGCCCAGGCGCCGAAAGAAAAGTAATGGCGCTGGCCTGGGTGCCCATAATACTTAACAGCACCAGTCCCCATGGCATGCTGTGGTTGCTGAGAAAATACCCATCCAGGTTATGAGATGTACGACTCTTGTACAAGCCATAAGTGATTATAGCCAGCAGCGTAACAATAAGAACTATCCAATCAAACTGGCTCATGCAAATTTTTTGGTGAAGAGACTGAAGAGGATGATCAATACAATGAGAAAGCCAATGACCAGCACATACCAGTAGTTCCAGTTTTTGAAGAATGGCGCCTTATCGTTACCAGGTGATGACATAGATCATTTTCTTGTTGAACGTAACCAGCCAGTCAGTACGATTATAATTCCCAGAACCAATCCTATCAATATTCCAATCCTTATTTTTTTTATGATGATACCCAGGGCGAGGCCTAATACAATAGCAAATATAAAAGCTATCTCTCCTCTTCTTACATCAGGTTTTTGTTGTCCTGCCATAAAATAATTCTCAATTTATCAGAGTCTTCGCAAGTCTCCCCTTCAGGGGAGATTTAGAGGGGCTCAGAATGCTTTCTTTTTATTTAAAGCAATAATGTTTGCAAGCAACCGGTATGCACCGGGCACACCCGCCGGCAACTCCCGGAAAAATACAAGCCCGGTATATACAAAAACTCCTTTACCATATTTTGCAATGATCAGGCTTCCTTCATCACAATCTTCACCCGGATCGTTCATCGAGAAAATAGGTTCAACATAATCCAAATCAAAAGCCGAAGCATGATAAATGCTGCGCTCCTGTATCCATCCTTTAAAATCATCCTGTGTTATTTTATTCGGGAAGTTCATTACAGGGTGATCAGGCTTCAGAAATTTCACTTCGGCATTTTCATCGGTGATCCTTGTCCTTGAAATATCAAATTTATAAGGACCAATCCTGGCTCTTACCGGCCCGATATTATTACTGGTATTATATTGAACGATGAGGTTACCCCCGTCATTCACATACTTCATCAGTTTGTCATAGTGATTATTCATCCAGTTGTTGGTATTGTAGGCCCTCACTCCTGTGATGATAGCATCAAACTGGTCAAGATGGTTCCGGGAAAGTTCTTTATCGGTCAGCAGGGTTACCTCATAGCCCATTTGCTCTAATGCTTCGGGCACTTTATCTCCAGCACCAACGATATAGCCGATTTTTTTGTTGTAGGTTTTATAACAGAAGGCGCTTTCAACAATTTTTGAGTCTTTAAAATAAAGGAGTGTCGGAATATGGTCATATTGAATTTTTGACATGTCAAAAACCTTTTTACCAGACAAACTATCAATAAGTTGTTTTGATGATACGGATCTGGTGTCAACAAAATCAACAATACCCTTACCATCAACCTTAAATTCAGAGTCGATATTTATGGTTGTGCTTACTTCCTCAATTTGACCTTTTTTCATAACGCCCGGAAACCAATTTCGGTTTCCGGTTTCTGTTTTAAAACCGACAAAATTCGATGATTTATTAGAAGTAATAAATAAGCTGAACTGAGTAGGAAAACAGTTGCCTCTATAAACTATAATCTCTGGCCTAATTTTAACTGTGTAAGTCGGGAGAATAAACAAAGGTTGGTATAACTCCCCTTTCACCGGATCGGTAAATTTATACTTCACCTGTTTAACAAAACTAAAATCCTGCCCTTCTATATTTAAGGTAACATTAGCCGTGTATCCAGCATCTACATCCGCTTGCCCTATTTTCTGCTGATCATTTACATTAAAATAGCCCTGCTCCATTTTATTCTCCAGCCAGTAAGGTTGTGTAATGGATTTGGAAGATGGGACAAAGAATGTTTTAGAAAGAACCTGGTTTTTATTTTTTGCCAAAGGCTGGCTCATAACAGAATCAAATGCATCAACTTTTACTTCTTTTAGTGTAGCACCTGAACCAAGTCGATTATTTAATGAAAAATTGATCTTTATTGAATCCGTTTGCACAGCAAATTGTTCTGTAGTAGTTGCATCAATAAACAAACCGCTGCACTGCTCAACCAGTTGCTGCGTTTCTGCCAGTTTCTTATTTCGCCAGTAACTATCAGGAAATGATTTCAATGCCTGGTATAATTTTACCAACCCTTTCACCGATTTCTCCGGATGAAGAAAATCAAAGGATGCAGAAAGACTATCAACCATTCTTTCAATTGTTTCTCCGCCTGCTACTCTTTTCCATGTCAGATCAACGCCGTCCATCAGATCATTGGTTGGTGAACTCCCGCCTGTTGTTTTAAAATATTCTATAACCTCTCCTCTTGTTGCCGCAGCGCCAAAGCCCTGGCTCTTATGATTGCTGCGGCTTAAGGCAGCTATCTCACCATAGCTTTTCCCAAGCAATGGATTATAACCTCCCACATCAAACTTGAATTGGTCATTGCTCTGTGTATTGGTTCCGCCAAAGTTGAATGTGTTCCATAAAATTCTTTTGGCCTGCCAAACCTGCACATATTTTAATTGCTCTGGAAAACGACTCGGATCAGCAGCAGCAGTAAATGCTTCGTTTGCCAGAATAGCAGAAGCAGTATGATGACCGTGTCCGCCTTCACCGGTAGTGGGGAATCTTGTGATGATAACGTCCGGCTGAAACTTTCTGATTATCCACACCACATCACTCAATATTTTTTCTTTATCCCATTTGGTAAACGTCTCTTCGGGAGTTTTGGAATATCCAAAGTCATATGCTCTTGTAAAAAATTGTTCGCCGCCATCAATTCTCCTGGCAGACAGTAATTCCTGTGTTCTTATCAAACCTAATTCAATTCCCTGTTCATCGCCGATCAGGTTTTGCCCGCCATCTCCCCTTGTCATGGAGAGGTAGCCTGTACGGTACAACTTATCTTTTGATAGATAAGCAATAAGTCTTGTATTCTCATCATCAGGATGTGCCGCTATGTATAGAACCGAACCCAGTATATTCAGTTTTCGCAATGCCTGGTACATTTCGGCGGAGGTCCAGCTTTGGGGAGCCTGTGAGAAGGTACAAGCCACAAGGCGCAAGAAGAAAGAAACAAGAAAGATCGCTTTTTTCATTACTGATATTATTCAGCGAATATAGCTCTTGTTCAGAAAGTGATTTCTCCGTTCATGGAAATAAAAAGAATAACCCTGCATTAGGGGCAATCCCGGAGTTTATATCAACTCACCATTGACTATTCACCACTCACCATTCACCACTCACCTACTGCCCCACCAAAAACACAGCATTACAAAACATCAGTTTCCCATTTTCCCAAAAACTGCGAAACA
>JBGPKR010000021.1:0-34035 GCA_041486045.1 Chitinophagaceae bacterium
CCGAATCCGCGGCTCGTGGCCGTTCCTGAAAGAGTAAGTGTTCCCAGGTCGGCCAGTCGCACATCCACACGACCCAATGCTGCCCAACCTCCTTTTTCATCAAGACCTGAAAGACGAAGTTCATTGAACCAAACCTCGGTACACAAAGATTCCTGCTTTAAATTTTCTACAGCCAGTAACATTCCTTTCACTTCACCCAGGTTGGGATTTCCAATAATAGCATAAGAACGGCCATTGGGCAATGTTTCTTTATAATAGAGGGCGTTATTGCTAAACTTGTTCCTCCGTTCTTTCAATTTTATAAGATCATCCAGAGCAAAATCCAGGTTATTTATCTCCGGCCATATTTTCAGGCTATCCGTTTCACCGGGCAAAGTTATTTTCAGGGGGATCTTTATTTCATAATAATTCCCGGAAAAATCATTGCCAAGACGGATAACAGCATTTAGCTCACCATCAAGAATCGTCTGGTGGAATGGCACTGATTCAGCATGAATAAACATGGAAAGCCTCTTATATTTCACCAGGTCAAGATTCAGCGTTCTAAACACACCCCTTGCTTCGTCTTTAGGCAATCCGCATACCTGCATACTTAAGGCTTGTTCGTTCAGGAACAGCGACTGGTTGTTATTACTTAACTGCTGTTGTCTTTCAATTCCCGGGGGAATGCGGTAAGGTATCGGCTGACGCTGATCATTCTCTTCAATGTTTACAGCCAGTGTATTTACAATGGTGGGATCAGGATTCGGCAGGTTAACAAACTGGCCGGTGGTATCGATCTTGTTCCTGAATTTCCTCCATTGATTGCGGACCAGTTCCAGTTTTCCAAAACGCATGACCACGGAATCCGCAAAACCGGTAACGAACATGCGGATAAAACGAATAGATTTAAAGTCAGGGATATTCCCGATTTTTTGCGTGTAGGCATCAACGGGGATTCTGAAAAGATACCAGGTCTCCGGACGGGTGGTTCCGTCAGCCAGCGTTACCGTTGGTGTTCTTACGTCAGTAATATAATTGGAATTAGCCGACATAAAAGGTTTAATATCCACTTCGTACTGGAAGTACTCTTCCACTTCATTCATGGTGTTATCCCGGTTCAACTCTTCTGCATCCGGGTATTGAGTGAACGCATTTATGAATTGGGTGTTATTATTGGCCGCCGGAGAATTCCCGTTCGGGTTATTAATATTCTTATACCGTTGCAGGATTCCTGTCACAGGAGCAGCATCAAACGATGGGTCCCGGTAAGGAACAAAATTATCAGCAGACGGGTCGTTCTTTGCTTTTTGATATATCGGGGACCCGGCGCCGAAAATGGTTTGCAGGTTATTCAGATACGGCGCAAACTTTATTTTTTCCTGTTCATCTCTCAACCCGTCAAAACCAACATCCTGGTATTCCCTGTCAGTGGGCTCATTACTGAAAGCATTGGTAACCTGCAGGGGATTGGAAGGAACCTGGCCCCAAACCGTATTCGTGTCAACCGGAGAATGAATAGTGGGAGTTGGTAATCCGTTTTCATATAATCTTTTTCCATCCCTCAAAACATCTTCAGAAATATTTCCAATATTAAAATATAATTTCCCGCCGGTTGGGTTGGCAGTATTCTTAATAAACGGATCCTGCAGCCAGAATTCGATAAATTCAATATTGGCTGTTTCAAAATCAGTCTGATCAATGTTTCTCATCAACCCGCCCCAGGAACTGTCCGGGTGTATTAATTTCCCATTTGCATTTACATGTGAATTCCTGTATTCAAAATTGTAAGGGCCTTTGTCCTTTGGATAAAAAGCAACATCAAATGTTGTTAACAGCCCTTCGCCAAATTGAGTGCTGCGTTTAGGAAATATTTCTTTTTGCAGTACCTGTCTTGTTTCCGGTTTGGATAATTCTGCCAGGTCATGACTCAAAGGATTATTTGAACTTCCCTTTTCCTGCAATACCGGCTCAATATTATACCAGGCAATTTTAGCCCTTTTGTATCCGCTACTCAGGTCGTTATTCCTTGAAGATTCAATAAACAATCCATTGTTTTGCGGAATAGATGCCAGCGTCCAGCTGATCAGGGGGAAACGGAGATCGATATTGGAACGGGTCCCTTCAAAATCATCAATATATACCTGGCCACTTTTATCACTTCTGCTGGAATTTATTTGTTTGGGATGTCCGGGTTGTAATACTGCAGCTTCCCCATAAGCGGTGATGGATGACATGGCCCTTGTAGAATAAAAAGGCAACTTGTCCAGCCATTTTGTAAGCCGGGGCAGGTTGTTGCGGTAATCCACATCGATACCATACATGGTGTTTTTGATGGGATCCTCTCCATACGATTCTTTGACGAAGAAAGGTCTTTCTCCCAAACGGACTATTGTTCCGCCGAGTGTTAATTTTTTACTGGCTAAATAATCAAGCCGGAGCCCCAAAAAATTCTTTTGCTGAAAACCAAATGCCTGATTGCTTTCATACTGAATGTTGACCGGTACACCGGAACTGAGTATAGACTGATTGGTTACGCGAAGTGTTCCCAGGTCATAGTTGATGTCATAGTCTACACCTTCCTGCAGTACCTGTCCCCCCGCTGTCACTCTTACTGAGCCACGGGGAATATTATAACCCAACTGGTATTCACCACCACTACCACTGCCACTACCACTGCCATTACCAAATGTATTATTGCCAAATCCACCACCTGCAGCATTACCGGATGATTTTGACTTACCAACTATTTTAAACCGGTTCAGGTTGGCATAAGTCTGGGCAATGGCTTTAATAGTATCATACAAGGGATAATATAAATATTTGTCTCTTTTCGTCTGGTCGACATATACAGAATCAAGATCATGCCCAAATGGCTCCAGTACCGGGAACACTACACGGCTTTGGGAAGAAATGATGGTAAAGCCTTCAATAAAATCAAATATGCCATCGGCCTGGGGGTCATTCTGGTTATTCAGGCGGTCAAGGTTTACCAAAGAAATAATAGGATGGTATTGATAGGCTGGAACCACACCGTCAATTGGCAAATATTTTTTATCCCCCAGGCTTGGTTCCTCATAGGTAATATCCAGTTTAAAATCCTGACGTTCCAACTGACCAAAACCAACTGAATAGACATTCTTCATCATCAGGTCCCAGATAGGAAGATTGGTACGTTGAGAAGTAGCTTTTAATAATTTCAGGAATAAAACTCTTTGCGTGTTGCCGGTGGTATCCGGCGGAACATCCTGCGAAAACTCACCCACCTGGTAAACCCTGCCGTTATAAGTGTATTGAAAAGCTACACCAAGTACTTCATCAGGCTGCAATGGCTGATTCAATGAAATAAACCCGATCCTGTCATTATAGTAATAATCGGAAGGGCTTAGTTTCCTGGCAAATGTTTTTTCAAAATCCTGTACAGGGGCAAGTCCTAAACCTGTCAGCAGATTTTGCACCAATGATGAGTTACGGGTATTGGGATTGGAAAGTATCGTTGAGTATAAGCTATTACTTTTATTGTCAGGTTTGGGGTCAGTGGTTCCGTTCGCCCAGGGACCATAGGGTGTGGTTTCGCCTAAATCCATCAACCCGACAACATCCCTGGTATCCGTAGTGGCCCCATTACGGTTAGTGACCCACACTTCCACTTTTAATATTTGTACCGGGGAATTGACAACCGGCAAATTCTTCATGGCCTTATTATAATTATTCCGGAAATAATGGGCAAAAAGAAAATGCCTGTTCTCATCATACTCATCCGCCTTCACAATAAAATTTTGTGATGAACTCCCTCCCTGCAAACCAAGTGACTGACGCTGTGATTGCTGGTTAGCCAACACGGTGGTAATGTAAAGTTTACCAAACTGAAGCTGCGTTTTAATGCCAAACAAAGATTGTGCACCGGGTATCAGTGTGCCTTTTGAAGGAAAATTGGTATTGCCCGCCTGGAATTGTTTTATGATCTCATCATCCTTTCCATGATAATCCAGTTTCAACTGGTTCTCAAAATTAAAATTGGCCAGGGTGTTGTAATTGATCGGCAATTTCAGTTTATCACCAATATTGGCATCTACCTGCAATTGGGAATTCATATTGAAATCAAAACCCCCATTCTTTCTTGCTCTTTCAGGTAATGTCGGATTCTTGATATTTTGTCCCTGGTAACCTGCCAGCAGATCAACATAACCCGATGGGCGGATCTCTACTTTGCCTGTTCCGATGATCCGGTTAAATAGATCATCCGTGATCCTGAACTTGGGCTTATAAATCCTCCGGTTCATGTTCGACAATAACGCTGCCCTATGCCTGAAGTAATCCTCCTCATCTTTTTTACCCTGCAGGCGGATAAATTCTTCCATGGTAAAGGAAGTTGGCGTCCGGTAATAATGATTGCCTATTTTTTCAACGATGTAATACTGTTTTGTTTTAGGATCATATTCAATGGTCCGCTTGATGAAAGAAGTATCTCTGAGATCAAAAGTATTATAGTTGGGATATGAATAGGGATCGCCGCGGCGGTCTGTTAATGGATACCGGGTAGTATCGCTGCGAAATCCATTGTCTTTATTGGTCGTTGAATTATACTCACGGGAATTGGCCTGCACAAAACAGGCAAGTACCATTGTGGAAGCAACCAATGTACGGAGGATATGAGCAGTTTTAAGGTTCAAGGTTATTTCTCTATCAATTAGTTTCCTGAAAATAGTGGATTACAGGGTACGAAGCGTTTTTTTAATCAGCTCCTCAACGGATAGATTGGATTCTGCTGCCATAGTTTTTTCAAGGGCCTGGCTGGCAGCCTGGCGGTTAATGCCCAAAGCCATCAAAGCATTTAACGCATCCTGCTGCAAAGTATTGTTTTTCAATGGGGAAATATTTGATTCTAAAGGATGTTTTGCCAGCTTGTCCCTGAGTTCCAGCACCATCCTTTCTGCTGTTTTTTTACCAATGCCTTTTATCCCTTCTAATGTCCGTGTATCAGCAGAAATAATAGCCCTTGCCAGTTCGTCAGGTTTCATGTAGGACAACATGACCCTTGCAGTAGATGCACCAATACCCGAAACACTGATCAGGTAATGGAACATTTCCTTTTCTGCCAGGTCAAAAAATCCATACAAAATATGAGCATCCTCGCGGATAAGGAGACTGGTATACAGCATCCCTTTATCCATATGCTGGATCCTGGACCATGTATTCAGGCTTATTTGCACTTCATAACCCACCCCGTTTACTTCAACCTGCACCAGTGCCGGACTCTTATGCACAAAATCTCCTTTCAGGTAAGCTATCATACGCTGCGAAAATAAGGAAATCAGGGAAGAGTCGGGAGTCAGTAGTCGGTAGTCTTTAGTCAGGAAGGGTGACCCGTTTAAACAAGCAGCATTTGCATAAATAAGAAGACGCCCGACTCAAGACTAACGACTCACGACTCAGGACTCAGGACTAACACCTAACTTTGGCCACTTTTATTTTAATACCAACGATCCATGAGTAAAAAGATAACGGCTGCCATCACTGCTGTTGGCGGGTTTGTTCCGGAAGACAAACTGACCAATTTTGACCTGGAAAAAATGGTGGACACCAATGATGAATGGATACGAACCCGTACCGGCGTGGAAGAAAGAAGAATTTTAAAAGGCGAAGGATTGGCTACATCAGATATGGTGGTGCCAGCTGTAAGGCAATTGTGTGAAAAAAGAGGTATTGACCCATCTGAAATTGATTGTCTGATTGTAGCTACAGTGACGGCTGATATGCTTTTTCCGGCTACTGCTAATATTGCCTGTGATAAACTGGGCGCAAAAAATGCATGGGGTTTTGATATATCGGCTGCCTGTTCCGGTTTTTTATATTCAGTCACCTTAGGTGCCTCATTAATAGAAAGTGGACGATATAAAAAAGTAGTTGTATGCGGCGCTGATAAGATGAGTGCCATTGTAGATTATAGTGATCGTGCCACCTGTATTATTTTTGGCGATGGAGCCGGGGCTGTTTTGCTGGAACCAGATGAAAATGGATATGGTGTATTGGACAGCATCCTGAGAAGCGATGGCAGCGGTTGCAAGTATCTGCATATGAAAGCGGGAGGTTCCTTAAAACCCGCCAGTATTGAAACTGTAATGGCCAAAGAACATTTTATTTATCAGGAAGGTCAGCCCGTTTTCAAATTTGCAGTAAAGGGCATGGCCGATGTAAGCGCCGAATTATTGGAAAGAAATAATCTCAGCGGCAATGATATTGCGTGGCTGGTGCCGCACCAGGCCAATAAAAGAATTATTGATGCTACAGCAAGCCGCATGGGTCTTTCTCCCGATAAAGTGATGCTGAATATCCAGCGTTATGGAAATACTACTTCGGGCACAATACCGCTATGCATTTGGGATTGGGAAAAACAATTGAAGAAAGGAGATAATCTTGTTCTTTCTGCTTTTGGGGGTGGGTTTACTTGGGGAGCAACGCTGGTGAAGTGGGGGTATTAAAAATTCAGCTTCCAGACCTGAATCCCATCCGATACATAAATTATATTATTAACCGAAATAATGACACCAGCAAAATTCTGAGGTAATACTCCAATTGACCACGAATTGGATGAAACATCGTATATATCGAATTTATTGCTCCCGAAATCCTGGGTAAAGAAAACGAGCTTGCCATTTTTTTCAACAGCCGAAATATAATTCCAGGCATTAGGCTGAAATAAACAATCAAAGGAAGAATTATTTGCATTCACATCGTATATCTCCACCTGGTTGGAAAGCATTCCAGGACCGCTGCATGGCGCTATAGTCACACCGCCGGCCCAGTAAATTTTCCCACCAAAAGCGATACTGGCCAGAGATGTCTTTGGCTCATTCAATGTAATCGCAGACCATGAGCCAGTAACATTATCATAAATATCGACCTGCTTTGAAATAAAAGGACAAACTTGCTCGCCGCCGGCAAAATAAATTTTATTACCTGCTGTGGCAACAGACAAATTCTCCCTCGCTTCACTTAATGTCGCGGAAGACCAGCTGTTGGTTGACAGATCATATATATCCACAATATCTAAAATAGGTCCAGGGTGATTGGTAAAAGAAGAATTGCCACCAGCAAAAAAGACCTTATTCCCGACAGATCCTCCCTCAAGATTTCTATTTGGTACGCTCAGGTAAGTAACAGACCAGGAATTTGTTGAGGCATCGTAAATATCAACATTAGAATAAGCTATGCTTGTACCATTGCCATCATTATCGGTTCCACCGGCAAAAAATATTTTATTGCCCGAAACAGCCACTGCCATTTCAGACCTGCCAATACTTAATTCTGCGATTGACCAGCTCTGTGTAACAAGATCGTAAATATCAACCCTGGTTGACCCATAACCACCCCAGGGATTCATAGTTAAAGCGCTCCCCCCCGCAAACAATATTTTGTTACCAGCTGATGCTACTGACAGATCATATCTGTTCTGAGAAAGTGTTCCAAAAGGAATTAGCTGAGCCGGCAACTGGGGCCTGTTTGCAAGCACGATAGTAATTTGAACTGTATCATAAGCAGAAGCACCATTATTGTCTGTTACTTTTAAAATAAAACTGCTGATGCCGGGCATAAGGCCGTTTACAGTTGTGATTGCCATATTAGGATTAGCTATGATTCCCGGGCCAGTCCACAAATAATTTACAATAGTTCCATCGAGATCATAAGAATTACTGCCATTCAAAGTAATACCGGTAGGAAGAGGATTACAAGACGCCTGATTGCTTTGAATAGTAGTATCGTTTCCTGCCCTGGCAACAGGAGGAATATTATTAACAGTAACTGCATTTACAGTTACCTGCATAGTATCTTTCGAAAACAATGCTCTGGCATCTGTTACTTTCAATTCAAACTGGTAAGTACCCTGCACAAGAGCAGAGGCTTGTGGCTGCATTGTGGCTGCATTTACTATATTGAATGAAGATGGCCCTGATACTTTTGTCCATGCATAGCTGATGATATTATTATCCGGGTCAGTGGAGCCACTTCCATCAAGATTTACACTATTAACCGGTAGTGTAATAGACTGGTCCGGTCCGGCATTGGCAACCGGTGGCCGGTTTGGTTGTGAAGGATCATTTACAATCACCCTCATTGTATCTTTTGCAGACAATCCTCCATTGTCGGTTACTTTCAATTCAAACTGGTAAACTCCTGCGACAAGATTTTTTACAACAGTTCTTGCAGCCGACGCATTGTTAACAATAAAAGATGCAGGCCCGGAAATTTTTATCCATTCGAAACTGCTTATTGTACCATCCGGGTCGCTGGATGCGCTGCCATCCAGCATTATACTATCTGTTGGCAACAGGATGGTTTGATCCGGACCCGCAATAGCTATTGGTAATTTATTAGCGTTGCCTAGTGAATTAACACCACAATTTTCACAGGAATATTCTTTTTTGCAAGAGAGATTTATCAAAACTCCTGTCAATAAAACATTTGCTGTAAATCTTAGAAACGATTTCATGACTAAAATGTTTAATAGTTCTCTTTTATCAACTGATCAGTATTTTTTTAAAATTGTACCCGCCATACTTTATTTGTATAGCCACGATTGTGAAAGAAACCACCCGCAACATATACCTGGTTACCTGCTGTAATAATAGTTGACCCTTGCATAGGCAAATTCACATCAGCAAATGACCAGCTATTTATTGCTGCGTCATAAATATCCATACGGGTGCCGTACCCGACATAGAAAAGGATTTTATTTCCGGTTGTGGCTGCTTCAAAATAATCCCTGGGTTGACTAAGATTGGCAACAGACCAGCTTTGAGTAGTATTATCATAAATATCTACCCTGCTGGAATAACTGTTGTTTTCTTCCCAGCCACCGGCAAAATATATTTTATTGTTCAACAAAATTGTAGCAGCTACTCCCCGGGGCACGGCAAAAGAGTCAATTGACCAGGTATTAGTGGAAGTATTAAAAATGTCCATTCGTTTGGAAAGTTGACCGTCACCATTTATATCTTCAAAATATCCTCCCCCAAAAAATATCTTATCTCCCACGGAAGCTCCTGCCGGCCCGCTTCTTGCCGTACTTAATTCAGTTGTACTCCATGTATTTGAAGTTGCATCATAAATATCCACCCTGGTTAGCGCATTTCCATTGTTATTAGATCCCCCGGCAAAAAATACTTTGTTGCTTGCTGCAGCAACACCTATTCCATACCGTGGCATGCTTAATTCTGCAGTTGCCCAAGAATTCGTACCTGCGTCATAAATATCCACCCTGGTTACAGCATTTCCGTAGATGTCATCTCCCCCTGCAAAAAATATCTTATTACCCATCGTGACAGCAGCCATTCCAAACCGGTTCATACTTAGTTCAGCGGACGACCACTGTTGATTAGTAATATCAAAAATATCAACCCTTGAAACATATTCATCACAACTATTATATCCTCCCGCAAAAAGGATCTTATTTCCGGCTGTTTTAGAAATCATCCGCTCCCGTGCAATGGAAACTGTGCCAATGGGAGTTATAATAACATTACCCTGTGCAACATAAATTGAATCGGGTGTATTACACCATTGACTCACAGAAATTGTCATAGTATCATTTGCAGCTAAGCTGCCCGCATCTGTAACCTTCAACTCAAACTGATAAACCCCCTGAACAAGATTCGTTACCTGTGTTTGCACTGCATTTGCATTTGAAATATTGAATGATGACGGCCCGGATATTTTTGTCCATGTATAACTGGCAATATTATTATCCGGATCGGTGGAGCCGCTGCCATCAAGAGTTACAAAATTAACAGGCAATACAATTGTTTGATCTGGCCCGGCATTGGCAACGGGTGGTCGGTTCGGTTGTGCGGGATCATTTACAATAACCTTCATTGTATCTGTTGCAGACAATCCGCCATTATCAGTTACTTTCAATTCAAACAGGTAAGCTCCCACAGCAAGGTTTTTTACAACAGTTCTTGCAACCGTTGCATTGTTAATAGTAAAAGATGCAGGCCCCGAGAGCTTTATCCATTGGAAACTGCTTATTGTCCCATCCGGGTCACTGGATAAACTGCCATCCAACGAAATGCTATCGATTGGTAAAGTGATCACCTGGTCAAACCCTGCTTTAGCTATCGGGGGCTGATTATTATCCGCACATCCTTCACAAGAATTTTTTTTCCTACAGGAGATAAAAACTACAACTACTGCTAATGATGATAGCAATAAAAGAAGGAAATTTTTTTTCATACTTATGATTTATTAGAGTCTCACGAACTTTCTGAAATAGAAAATTTTCACCTCACTGTATATTGATAACATCCACTTGTCAGTACAACAGCCATGCTTACCGCATCCACCACCTGGAAATGAATGTCGAATACTGTCCCTGCCGGAATCATAGACACGTCACGCCATAATTCTTCACTTCCCTTTCCATAGGGATTGGTAAATATTGATCTTGATATAAGTCCTTTGCCCAATGTGAGCCACGATGTACCTGTGCAATTGCCGTCTATTTGTGTGTCTACAGCACGCTGAAGAAGGTATTCATGATTGGGTTGAAGCTGTTCTCCCTTTGTATCCAGTGTAATGATCCTGGCAGAATCGGGATCTTGTCTGAACGAGATGCTTCCTTTCTCAATACCTGAACCGGTAAGAGTAATATCCAGGTTATAAGGATCCTTTTCCGGTTCTTGCTTTTCTTTTTTGCAACCGGAAAAGACAAAAAGGAAAATACTAATAAAGAGTATCCACTTTTTGGATGAAGGTTTGGTTAATGATTTCATGATGATAAATTTTTAAGTAAAAATTTGTATTTAGTTCTTATAGATTTTTGTGAATTCATTTTATTTCCCGAAAATTTTGACAATATTGGTACTGGCTGGCTCTGCAGGCCAACTCGGAACCGCCACTACTGTTGCGTTTTTACTCACTCCTTGAAGATGAATCTTCACCACATTATTTGTACCTGCCAGGATTGGTGTAGTAGAGAATGCCCCAAAAGCAATAATATCTGAACCCTGATTACCCGAAATGATACAACCTGTTAATTTCATTTTAAGTTCGTTGTCCGATGTCTCACTGCCAGCAAGGGCACTGGTTCCGCCAGATAAATAGATTCCACAAGGAAGCGTTATAGCATCTGGCTGTATGCCCTGGTTATTTCGGATACTCGTTCCATGAGCTTCGAAACTTATTAAATTCCCGTTGACTGTTGCATTTGCACCTCTGTTTAACCCCCCGGTAATATAAATACCAAGTTCATTTTCATCAAACTTGTCGGTATGGGAAGTTATTCTGATGCTATTGTTATCGGTTTTGGAGTTATCCCCAGCGAAATTCCATAAGCGCAACCCAATAATGTTTTTGTGTACATTATTCCCATTCAATGTTGCCCGAATGATGGCTCCAGAAACGCCGCCAGCGTTTTGAATTACGATGCCTTGCCCTTGCTGTGTTCCGGGATCGGAAACCAGGTTATCTATAAGCTCGTTATCAACTATCTCCGCTTCAATATTACGTCCCACACTGGCCGCACCTATATTTCGGATGTTAATCCCAATTCTACCGGCCGTAACAATAGAATGAGCTATTCTTACACGGGAAACACCTGGCCAGATAAGATCAGTATCAATTACTGACAAGGCCTTTGGAGCTGATGTCCCAATTACTTTTACCCATTCAATTTTATTAAAACCTCTACCCATCCGGATGGCGCCAGTCCGGGCTGGAAAATTATTTGGTGGAATAAATGAGGCATCCTTCAGACCAGAGGCGTCAATAACTACCTGCTCAGGATGGCCATGTTGTCCTTGCAATTCCATGTCCTCCAAAAATTCAAGCCTTCCGGCATTGGGTCGGCCGGGGTTTGCATCTAACTTATATGTACCTGCATCCAGTACAATTTTTTTTCCTGCATTTGCAGGATCATTTACTGCATCATAAAGCTGGTTCACATTCGAAACATGAATACTCATTTTTAAGAAATTTTAATAGTAAAAAATATTTGTTTGATGACCTAAAACTAATTACCGCAACCGCCTCAAATATTTTATTTCGGTTAACAGGTCTTGTAACAATGTACAGACCCGGATCCTTCCTGTTAATACCTCTTACCGTCGGTGAACTGCATTGCCCGAAAATGCAGAGTCATTGACCTATAATAAGACGGAAGATTAGTTTTTTACAAAAGCAATTATGTAATTTCATAGAGTAACACAACCATGTGAGCCAACATGATTTTATATTCTCCAATCATTTCCGCCACCGGATAGCCCGGCATGCTGCATTCTGGTTTGCCTGCTGGATATTTTTTTTGATTACATTTTATCTTCCTATTAAAGTTTTTCCCGGTTGGAATACAGAAGCATTTGCCGGAAATGTTGCAAGGATTGGCCTGTTAAAATGGTTATGGTTACGCCTGGTAAACTCGACGCTCATTTTTCTTCCCTTGCTGGCGTTTGCCTATTTAGTTATTTATTTCTTATTGCCCCGCTATTTTTTCAATAAAAAAAACCGGATCATTACAACAATCATGTTTTCAGGGATGTTTATAGTTATTCTTTTGTTGCAATATTTCAGTGGATGGCTGGTTGCCGCTAATTGGGTCAGCGCAAATCCTGCTGCCAGGATAATGCCGGGCCCGGATAGCATCATAAACACAAATATGAATATCATATTATTCAACTATCCGATTGTAGCGGGTTTTGCTGTTATTATTAAAATGATGAAACGGGGCTGGCTGAAACAACAGGAAACCCAACATATTGCCCGTGAAAAAGCAAAAGCCGAACTGCAACTATTAAAAGGACAGATACACCCGCATTTTCTTTTCAATACACTGAACAATATATATTTCTTTACATTAACTGCATCTCAAAAAGCTCCGGAAATACTGACAAAGCTTACGGATATACTCCGCTATATATTAAATGAATGCAACCGGCCCCTTGTTCCTTTGGTGAAAGAATTGAAAATGATAGAAGACTATATGGCCCTGGAAAAAATACGTTACGGTGACGGCTTGAAGATGGAACTTGAAATTACCGGGGATTACAGCCATAAAATGATCCCTCCTTTGTTACTGATACCATTAGTTGAAAACAGTTTTAAACATGGAACCAGTAAAATGCTGGTGCAACCCTGGGTAAATCTGAATATCACCATTGAAGATCAATCCTTATATTTTTTATTGAGTAACAGCCGGCCAGATGAAATAAACCTGTCTCCGCATCATGTTCAGATCGGGTTAAACAATGTAAAAAAAAGATTACAGTTATTATATCCGGCTGCTCATGAACTGAACATTGCCGAAAGCACAAAAAGTTTTGAAGTTTTCATGAAGATCCGTTTAGAAGAAATGAATGTTACTGAAAAAGGTGTAAAGACAGAAACTATAGAGTATGCAATTGCATAATTTTGTTTTTTCCAATCAAACAAGACACCGAAACCGGCGCCACTTTGCATGCTGGCTGCTATGGTGGGTATATGTTGTCTTTACCATTTTCTTTACCCGGGAAATTTCCCCCGGTACACTTGGTGTTGGCTTCTATCATCACCAGCCTGGCTTAATTGAGCTGGGCTATCTGCAGTACAGCCTGCTGGTTATTATAAAATCTTTTTTACTCTTGCTTACTCACCTTTTTTTTTGTTATGCTGCCATTTATATTTTATTGCCTAACTATTTATCAAAAAAAAAATACTGGCATCTGATCACAGGGGTATTCATACTATGCTCCCTCATGGTACCAGTGGGATATTTTTTATATTCCTTAGTTTATCCTTTAGTTGACACACTGTTTAATCTTCATTTAGTTAAACCAAAAGCCATTGTTTGGGCAAGCATCGATGCGGGGTTGATAAATGCTATAAAAGTAACCCTGGTTGTGGCAGCCATTACATTACTGAAGCGATGGTGGCTGAAGCAAAAAGAAAAAGAAAACCTGGAAAAAGAAAAAATAAACGCCGAGCTCCAGTTATTAAAAGCACAAGTTCATCCGGCTTTTCTTTTTAACACACTCAACAACATTATATCTCATGCCCGGATGGCCTCACCCAGGGCTCCTGAAATGCTGATAAAACTGTCTGACCTGTTAAGTTATATGTTGTACGAATGTGATGCCCCAAAAGTAAAGCTTGAAAAAGAGATCGGTATGATAAAAGAATACATGATGCTTGAAAAGATCAGACAGGGAGAAAGGTTAGAAATGACTTTTCAAATAAAAGGCAATTGTAATGGTCAATTGATCAGTCCTTTATTATTGCTCCCCTTTATTGATAACAGTTTTTCCTATAGCAATAACGAATTGGTGGAGCAGGCCTGGGTGAACCTGGATATAACTATTGAAGATAAAAGCTTATCCATGAAACTGATGAATGGCATGCCGCCCGGACTAACCAATGATACAGGAAAAGATGAGCAATCTCTTGTCAATGTGCAAAAACGCCTTCAACTACTTTATCCCGGCAGACATGATTTAAAAATAAATGCCGAGCAGGAACTGTTAATGGTTCATTTAAATCTTAAATTAGAGGAGGCGACACACGAAGATCAAATTACTGCAGAGACAACTAAAACTGTTTTGAGCCATGTCGGAATCTAAAAAAATAAGATGCTTAGTAATAGATGACGAACTCCCTGCAAGGGAAATTCTGAAAAAACATATTACCGGTGTGGAAGCATTGGAACTCTGCGGCAACTGCTCTAATGCGGTGGAAGCTATCTCTTTTCTTAAAGACAACCGGGTTGATCTCCTGTTTCTCGATATTCAGATGCCACACCTGCTCGGCACAGATTTTATCCGCACCCTGAAGAACCCGCCAAGGATCATTTTCACTACCGCCTACCGAAAATATGCTGTAGAAGGTTTTGAACTGGATGCTGTTGATTTTTTATTGAAACCCATCAGCTTTGAACGGTTTTTAAAAGCAGTAAACAAGGTTTTGCAAATAAATCTGCAGGGTAATTATGATGTGGCAGTACCATCTGAAAGCCATTCAGAGTCCGTGCCTCCTTTTTTATATTTCCGTACCAACCGCAAAATGGTAAAAGTGCTGTTTAATGATATATTGTACATAGAGGGTTTGAATGATTATATCAAGATCATTACGGTTAATAAAACTATTATCACAAAACATCTGCTTGCATCATTGGAAGAAATGTTGCCATCGAATGAATTTGTCCGTATCCATAAGTCCTTTATAATTGCTATTAATAAAATTGAAAGTTTCAATGCCGACTCGGTGGAAATAGGGAAAAAAGAAATTCCTGTAGGGCGGATGTTCAAATTTAATCTGAATAAAATCCTGGGTTCTGCTGCTGCTTCACAAACTGTCAGTCCCGGCTCCTTGTACCCTTTGAAAAAGAATAATGATGGTGGCACTCATTAGCTGCAAGTAAAAACAAGACTCATGCTGCTGCTTTTAAAAATAGCCGGCCAATACTTATATAAACTTAGAAAAGCTTCAGGGTTAAAGTGCCTCCATTTTATTTTTTTTTCATTTTGCTTCTATTATGTTTCCTTCGCACAAAATGGCATCATAAAAGGAAAGGTGAAAGATGGAGAAACAGTTTTGCAGGCAGCCACAGTCTTAATAGCACACAAAAGCTCTCTTACTGATTTAGCCGGTGAGTTCTCCATTACTATCAGCCCGGGCACATATACACTCAGGATTACCCATGTCGGTTATAAAAAAATTGAACAGTCCATCATAATAAATGCAGGGGAATCCCAATTCTTACAATTTAATATGATAAAAGATGAACAGATGGGCGAGACAGTGATATTGGGTTCCCGTTCTGATATTCAGCGCAGCAATCTCAATACAACTGTACCGGTGGATCGCATCACCTCAAAAGAGTTAATACAAACCGGTCAGCCATCACTGATTCAAATGCTGAATTTTACGGCGCCATCTTTCAATGTTTCCCGCCAGCACTTATCAGAGCCGGTAACGCTTCGTGGGCTTAGTCCCGATCATGTGCTGATCTTAATGAATGGCACCCGCTATCATAACACTGCCTTAGTAAATAATGGTTCAATAAGAGGAACCCTGGGCCGGGGATCGGTTGGCAATGACCTGAATTCTATTCCTTTTTCCGCTATTGAAAAGATCGAGATACTCCGGGATGGTGCTTCTGCACAATATGGGTCAGATGCCATTGCAGGAGTAATGAATATTGAATTAAAAAAAATAACAGGAAAAACATTTATTACCCTGCATACTGGTCAACAATATAAAGGAGACGGAGAAAGCATTGTATTCGGAATAAACCGTGGAATCAGGCTGAACAAAAAAGGTTTCCTGAATTTCTCAGGTGATTTCCTTTTGAGGAATTCGACACACAGGGGAGGCGAATACGAGGGAACGGTTTATTATCCTATCCCATTCAATGCTACGCAATCTGTAAGTGACAGCATCACAGCTTCGGACAACACTAAAATTCAGCAGAGAGGTTTTAGCCGAAAAACACCTGTCAGTAACGATGGCAGCATACAATTAACCAGTTCCGGATTTTTAGTTAACGGAGGTTACCCCATTAACAGTCAAATTGAATTGTTTTGGACAGGCGCAGTAAATTATCGTCATCCGGTTAACCAGGGAGCTTACCGCTATCCGAAAGATTCAAACCAGGTGAATAAGCTTTTATACCCCGATGGTTTCAAACCCAAAATCATAATCAATAGTTGGGACGTATCAGGTATTGCGGGAGCCAGGGGGACAACAAGTAAAGGGTGGATTTGGGAGTGGGGCAGCGTATATGGTAAAAATTCCGGCATTGCGTACATAACAAATACAAATAATGCATCACAATTTGCATTGGGTGTAAATGCCCCAACTGATTTTTATTACGGCACAACTTCTTTTATACAACAAACCAATACCATCAGCTTAGCAAGGGATTTTGTAAAAGAGATAAGAAGAGTAAAAACTTTTAATGTGGGTTTTGGTGCTGAATACAGGTTTGAAAAATATCAGACCAGGGAAGGTGAAGAAGCTGCCTGGAAAAACTATGATACTTCTGGTAGAACACAGGGGGGTGTTCAGCCGTCGCCTGGTATTGATACGCCGGATGTGGTAAATAAGACTCGCAGAGTCACCGGATTGTATGTTGACCTGGAAACAGATATAAACGATCATTTTCTTATTAATATGGCAGTTAGATACGAGAATTACAATGACTTTGGCAATAACCTGGCCGGTAAGCTGGCAATGCGATATAAATTCTCTTCTGCATTTTCTATGCGTGGTTCAGTAAGTAATGGCTATCATGCCCCGGCTCTTCAGCAGATTTATTACAGTTCAACCGGGTCTAGCTTTAGAAAAGTTGGAGGTGTAAATATTCCGGTACGGGTCGGCACATTCAGCAACAACAGCGCTGTTTCCCAGGCCTTCGGTGTAAAACCATTGCAACCGGAAAAGGCTTTCAACTTAAGTGGTGGATTTACATCAACCATTCTACCCCATATCAATATGACAGTTGATGCCTATTGGATACAAATTAAAAACCGGATCGTACTGAGCGGAATTTTTGATAAGAAGACTAATCCGGATGTAAACAGGATACTGGCAAACCGTCCTGAAATTGATCAGGTGCAGTTCATTACCAATGCCATCAATACAAGAACCCGTGGGATAGATATTGTAATGAATGGCAACTGGAAGATCCGCAAAGCAAGTTTTGGATTAATGTTGGCTGCAAATTTCACCCGGACAAATATTTTTGGGCCTGTTCAACTTGCCGATAGCCTAAAAGCTGATTCAATAAACACCAATACATTGTTTAACAGAGAAGAAAAAGAAAAGATTGAAAAAGGCCAGCCGGGAAGTAAAATAATTTTATCAGGGAATTATAAAAAGGGAAAAATCATTTTTTTAATCCGTAGCACAAGATTCGGAAAAACATCTGCTGTCTTTAACTCAGCAAACAAATCCAGGGATGAATTTTTTTCAGCCAAAGTATTAATTGATTTTAGTATCAGCTACTTGCCCAAAACATGGCTCAGCATAACAACCGGGGCTAATAATATTTTTAATGTATATCCTGACCGGCTGAAAAATTATTCGAATACTACCCAAGGAATTTTAATATACAGCAATGAGGCTATGCCGTTTGGGTATAATGGGGGTTATTATTATGTGAGTATGAGCTTTAACTTTTGAACAGTTATTTCTTCCTGCTCCACACAATAAAATCCGTCTGGGGTAATTTCTCTACTCGCAACTGGCGAAACATAATAAGTTGACGGGATCC
Source organism: Chitinophagaceae bacterium (assembly GCA_041486045.1). GTDB lineage: Bacteria > Bacteroidota > Bacteroidia > Chitinophagales > Chitinophagaceae > JJ008. Next base: position 18,221 of record JBGPKR010000021.1, read on the forward strand.
GGCTATTCAATTTTTTTATCTTCTGCGGTGCGCCCTGATCCTGATAGATACCGGACCGCCCCTCCTCCTGAAATTGTAGACACGGATGGTTCTTCCCCGGCTGGCATCGACCGTAAAGATATTCCTGCCGTTATTGTTATTGACGGCTGTTGCAGGGTCCATTTCTGTTGTTGCTTCCCAGTCACCGGTGGAATATTTTTCGTCAACGGCCAGGTAAGTATAACTGATCGTGGTAAGATCCGGGACGTCAATAATGACATTATCAATATCCTGTCCGCCTACCCTGAAACCACTAGCAGTCCAGATCATGTTATTGCTCGTGGTCTCATACACTACTGTATCATCGCCGGAGTTTGTAGCGGAATTTTTATGGCATGCCGTTAAAAGAATAGTAACAGCCGCCAGCAATAAGGTGTTTCTTGTAACTAACATAGTATTCTTTTTTGCAGTTGATGGTATTCCATCCTCCCCAATACCTTAAGGCATCCACGCTTAAATGATGCCAGCTCTAAGGTACAAAATTTTGAATATATCAAATCCCGATCCTTCAGAAGCGCTTTGTCCTTGTAAAAACAATAAAATCAGTTGCTGGCAGTTTTTCCACTCCCAACTGGCGAAGCATATTGATCAGTTGCCCCCGGTGATAAGTGCCATGATTGATCACATGAAGCACCATCTGGTATATCGGCTGCTTGAATTGTTCTTTCTTTGAATTCTGGTATTGAAAAACATGATCCAATGCAATATCCGAAGCAGTATTTAACCAATCCAGCCATTGATTGGATTGCTGCATCAACCCATTTATAACATCTTTCATGCTGCCATTGAAATTTTCGCTGGGAATAATAACACGTTCCTGCAATTTCATCCTTTGCCACCAGGCACTTTCGGCGTCCCACATATGCAGCACGGTTCTATAGAGACTGTTGAAACTGCTGGGCAGATCGGCCATTTGTTTTTCTTCAGGCAATGCCAGGATAACCTCCATTATTTTCTGGTTGGCCCAGATATTATAAGCCGCATATTGTAACAGTATTTCTTTCATGCCATTTAGTTCTGCGGGGTATTTAGATTTATTGAGTTCAGGTTTAAATCTTCTACTTTTGTCCCGATAGCTATCGGGATTCACTTTCAGTACAAACATTGGCAAAATTTCAACTTTAAATATGGAATATGGATAAAAGTTATCCCCGTCCGACCCCGGTAGATCATGGGCAGGCGCTTACCGGGTGGAGTTCGGTTGCGATTCATGGCGGGCATACAAAAGACCCTAATTATGCCCACCAGGTTCCCATCTACGCCAGCAGCACGTATGTATATGACACGGCCGAGCAGGGCATGCGCCGCTTCAGCGGTGAAGAAGAAGGTTATATCTACAGCCGCTGGGGCAACCCGACCATTTTTGAAGCGGAACAAAAAATTGCTGCACTGGAAACCTTTGGATTGGGAACAGAAGTAAAAGGAATTCTTCATGCTTCAGGCATGGCGGCTATTTCTACATTGATGTTAGCAACTTTAAAACCAGGCGACAAGATCATCACTCATTTCTCTTTGTACGGTGGTACCGATGAGCTGGTAACAAAAATCCTTCCTTCATTTTGCATCACAGCCATCATTGCTGACCTGAGAGATCTGAATAAAGCTGAAGAATTGATTAAGTCAGACAAGGCTATAAAGATGATGTACCTGGAAACTCCGGCCAATCCAACTATTCAATGTGTTGACCTGGATGAACTGAGCAGGCTGGCCAAACAACATGATCTTATCGTTGCATGTGATAATACTTTTGCCACTCCTTACCTTCAACAACCCTTCCGATATAATGTTGATTTTATCGTTCACTCTACTACAAAATTTTTGAACGGGCATGGCACGGCCATCGGTGGTGTGCTGCTGGGGAGGGATATTGAACTGATGAAAACAAAAATTACAAAAGTGCATCGCCTCCTGGGCGGGAATTCAAATCCCTTTGATGCTTTTCTTTTGATACAGGGAATAAAAACACTGGAAGTAAGGATGGAACGGCATTGCCACAATGCGATGGAAGTGGCCGGTTTTCTGGAAGGGCATGAAGGCGTTGCCAAAGTTAATTACACGGGGCTCACTGGTCATCCCGACCATTATACTGCCATGAAACAAATGCGGCATCCCGGAGCCATGCTCAGTTTTGAATTGAAATCCGGGTTACAGGGCGGCATTGAATTTATGAATAAACTGAAAATGTGTGTTCGGACAGTTTCTCTCGGCACCTGTGATACTTTATTATCTCATCCTGCCTCCATGACACATCACAGTGTTCCGAAAGAAGAAAAAGAAAAATATGGCATTACAGACGGATTGATACGGATGAATGTGGGCATTGAGAATATCCAGGACATTATTAATGATTTAGAACAGGCATTAGCCCACTAAATTTTAAACTTTTTAAAATCATTCAAATTAATAAAATATGAAAAAGTTCCTTTTTGCATTACTGTTTCTTCTTTCTCTTAATGTTTTATCACAACCCCCTTCTGATACAAGGCTGAAAGGATTGGACACTTTTGCAATTAAAGTTTTAAAGGACTGGCATGCTGCCGGTGTCACTATTGCCGTAGTGGAAAAAGGAAAAGTGGTTTATACCGGCGGCTTTGGTTTCCGTGACCTGGATAAAAAATTACCGGTAACAGAAAACACACAATTTGCTATCGGCTCATGTACCAAGGCATTTACTGCTTCTATACTCGGCATGCTGCAGAAGGATGGAAAACTGGACCTCGATAAACCCGTAAGAAACTATTTACCTGAATTAAAGTTTCAGAATGAATACACCAATGATCATGCAACACTCAGGGATATGATGTGTCACCGGACCGGCCTGCCCCGGCACGATCTGTCCTGGTATGCATCATGGGCCACAAGAAATGAATTGCTGGAAAGAATACAATATATGGAACCAACGGCTGAGCTCAGGGAGAAATGGCAGTACAATAATTTTATGTTCCTGGCGCAGGGAGTGGTGATTGAAAAACTGACCGGCAAAAGCTGGGAAGAAAATATGAAAGAAAAAATATTGAAGCCGCTGGGCATGGACAATACCGATCTTTCAACCACAGACATGGAAAAATCAGCCGATCATTCCCTGGCCTTTGTTACAAAAGATTCCTCTGTCAAAACTATTCCTTACCGGAATATAGATGCGATGGGTCCGGCAGGTTCGGTCAACAGTTGTTCAAAAGATATGGCCAAATGGCTGATCACCTGGATCAATAACGGAAAATACAATGATAAAGAAATCATCCCTTCATCATACCGGTCTGAAGCTATCACGATCCAAATGGCCATGGGTGGCGGTGCACCGGCTGCTGAAAACCCTGATGTACATATTGCCGGTTATGGTTTTGGATGGATGATCAGCAGCTACCGTGGTCATTACAGGGTTGAACACGGCGGAGGTATTGATGGCTTCATTACCACTACAGGGTTTTTTCCGAGCGACAGTATCGGGATATTTGTTTCCTCCAACCAGGGAGGCGTTTCTTCCAGCATCAGGAATTTTATAGCCGACCGTATGCTGAAACTTTCTTACCGCAACTGGAATAAATATTTGCTGGATGCTGCCAATAAAGCAAAAGAAGCAGCAAAAGCCGTTGTTAAAAATGACAGCCTGGGTCATCAATTCAATACGAAGCCATCTCATGATCTTAAAAACTATACCGGCACCTATTCAAATCCCGGTTATGGATCCATTGAGATCAGGATGAAAGATGGCGGGCTGGTTTCCAAATTCAACAGTATTGATATCCGTCTTGATCATTTTCATTATGACCAGTTCAATGCGGTGATACTTGACCCCTCGCTGGATGACCAGGATCCCATCCGTTTTAGTTTTCACATTGATGACAAAGGAGAGATCAGTAAACTGACAGTTCCCTTTGAAGCCGGGGTTAAGGATATTGAATTTGAAAAAGAAACCAAGGCAATTGATGTAAAGAAATCTGACCTGGAAAAATTTGTGGGTGAGTATGAACTGTCTCCGGCTGTAGTTGCAAAATTTTATATCAAAGGAGAAAAAACTTTGTATGCATTTATTGAAGGTCAGCCCGAGTATGAGCTGGTACCAACCGGTAAAAACAAATTTGATCTGAAGATCCTGAAAGGCTATAGTGTGCAGTTTGAAGAAAATGAAAAAGGAGATATCCTATCAGCCAGTTTTATCCAACCCAACGGAACATTCAAAGCTCCCAAAAAGAAATAACATGAGAAAAATATTTGCCGTGTCGCTGCTTCTTTTCCTCATGGCCTGTAAGTTCCATCACCAGGAATATGATAAGATCATCCGCAACGGAATGATCTATGATGGCAAAGGCGGAGCTCCATACAAAGCTGATATTGGTATTAAAGAAGATACGATTGCTTTCATTGGAGACCTTTCAGGTGTATCTGCACAAATAAGTGTGGATGCAAAAGGAATGGCGGTAGCTCCGGGCTTTATTAATATGATGGGACATTCCGAAGAAGCATTAATTCAGGATGGAAGATCCCAAAGCGACATCAGGCAAGGAGTAACGACAGAAATTTTTGGTGAGTTCAGTATGGGTCCTTTGAACCCAAAAATGAAAAAACAAATGCAGGATGGCCAGGGTGATATAAAATATAAAGTGGAATGGAATACGTTGGGTGAGTACATGAATTTTTTAGAAAAAAAGGGGATCTCCTGCAACATCGCCTCTTTTGTTGGAACAGGAGCTGTCCGGCAATATGTGATCGGAGAAGATGATAAAGCTCCCACTTCTACTCAATTGGATAGTATGAAATTATTGATCCGGCAGGCTATGGAAGAAGGGGCACTGGGTGTTACCAATGCATTGATTTACCCGGTCGATTTTTATGCAAAGACGGATGAACTGATCGCACTTTCCAAAGAAGCGGCAAAATATGGAGGCACTTATACCAGCCATATGCGCAGCGAAGGAAATAAATTACTGGAAGCAGTGGAGGAACTCATAACTATTTCTAAAGAAGCAAATATCCCGGCGGAAATTTTTCATTTGAAAGCGGCGGGGAAAAATAATTGGGCCAAGATGGACAGTGTTATCCGCAGGGTGGAAAGAGCAAGAAAAGAAGGGCAACATATTACGGCCGATATGTACACGTATGTTGCCGGCGCTACCGGAATGACTTCTGCTTTTCCGCCCTCACTACAGGATGGGGGATTCGGAAAACTCTGGCAACGGCTGCAGGATCCTGGAATCCGTACTGAAATGATCAAAGCCATGAATACCGATGCGACTGATTGGGAAAATTTATATTACGGGGCCGGCGGTGCAGAACATGTTTTGCTGCTGGGCTTCAAACAGGATTCTTTAAAAAAATATACCGGTAAAACATTGGCTGAAGTAGCAAAGCTGCGGAATAAAAGCTCCGAAGAAACAGCGATGGATCTGATCGTACAGGACAGTACCAGGGTTGGAGTTGCGTATTTTTTAATGAGTGAAGAAAACGTAAAAAAACAAATCCCCGTTCCATGGGTGAGTTTTGGGAGTGATGAAGCTTCTTATACCCCTGAAGGTGTTTTTCTGAAATCAAATGCACATCCAAGGGCCTATGGAAATTTTGCGAGGGTATTGGGAAAATATACCCGTGATGAGAAAGTGATGGCGTTGCAGGAGGCGATCCGCAAACTGGCAAATCTTCCTGCCAAAAATTTAAAATTGCAGAAACGGGGAGAATTAAAAGTGGGCAACTATGCAGACATTGTCATTTTCGATCCGGCAAAAATAAAAGACAATGCAACATTTGATAAACCTCATCAGTATTCAGAAGGCATGATTCATGTCTTTGTAAATGGAGTGCAGGTATTAAAAGATGGAGAACATACAGGGAAAAAACCGGGAAAGTTTGTGAAAGGGCCGGGATGGAAAAAATAATTAATAATTATTAATCAATAATTACTGATGGAGATTTTGATTCGAAAAGCAGTAAAGGAAGATTGCCCGAGATTACTGGAATTAATAAAAGAGTTGGCAGTATATGAAAAGGCACCGGATGATGTAACGGTAACACCGGAACATTTTACTGAAAGTGGCTTTGGCAAAAATCCTGTCTGGTGGACCTTCGTAGCCGAAACTCCCTCTCCTTCAGGAGAGGGTCGGGGTGAGGTCCAGGGATTCGCCTTGTATTATATCCGTTACTCCACCTGGAAAGGACAGGCCATGTACCTTGAAGATATTCTTGTAACAGAATCAATGCGGGGAAATAAGATCGGGACCTTGTTATTCGAAAGACTTATAGAAGAAGCCAAAGAAAAAAAATTCAACCGCATCATCTGGCAGGTGCTTGACTGGAATGAACCAGCGATAAATTTTTACAAAAAATATAATGTGGAGTTTGACAGTGAATGGCTGAACTGCCAGATCTACGTGTAAGCTAACTCACCCCATTAACTTCCATCGTCTTATCAATTTTCATCACCAGCCCCTGCAAAACTTTTCCCGGTCCTGCTTCAGTGAATCTTGAAGCTCCATCGGCGATCATGGCTTTCACACTTTGCGTCCAGCGGACAGCACTCGTAAGCTGATCAATAAGATTTTGCTTGATTTCTTCTTTGTCCATCACTGCCTTTGCCGCCACATTCTGATAAACAGCGCAGGTGGGATTATGAAATTTGGTGGCTTCAATCGCTGCCTGCAATTCTTCCTTTGCCGGTTCCATTAATGGAGAGTGAAATGCTCCTCCAACAGGAAGTACCATGGCTCGTTTTGCGCCGGCAGCTTTCATTCTTTCACAGGCAATGTCAATTCCTTTTTTACTGCCACTTATTACTAATTGTCCCGGACAATTATAGTTGGCCGCCACCACTACTTCGCCTGTTTCTTTCCATACTTCAGCACAAATAGCTTCTACTTTTTCATCGGCAAGATTTAAAACGGCAGCCATGGTTGATGGATTGATTTCACAGGCCTTCTGCATAGCCCTTGCCCGGATAAAAACCAATTCAAGGGCATTTTCAAAACTTAATGTCCCGTTAGCCACCAATGCTGTGAACTCTCCCAAAGAATGACCGGCCACCATATCAGGGGATGCGCTTTCTATACTTTTATAGGCAATGACAGAATGTAAAAAAACGGCAGGTTGAGTTACATCGGTCCGCCTGAGATCCTCTTCTGTCCCATTGAACATTACCTCGGAAATGCGGAAACCCAGGATTTCATTAGCCTGTTCAAAAAATCTTTTGGCGAAAGCGCTGTTCTCGTAATGATCTTTTCCCATTCCCGGAAATTGCGAACCCTGCCCGGGAAAAATAAATGCATGCTTCATAGATTAGTGTTTTGCCCCCTTTGATCGACCTGGTTTGTTGTGAAATGATTGAAGGCGATCCGTCTCATAAAAAAAGTTTGATCGAAGACAATCAAACTTTTTTAGCAAATGCAAATATAGTGTTTAATCCAGTTTGGCAGTGATAAGTTTCAGAAACTCGCTGCGGGTAGCATTTTTCATAAACTCGCCGTCAAAAGCAGAAGTAGTCGTAACAGAGTTTTGTTTTTGTACGCCCCGCATCATCATGCACAAATGTTTTGCCTCGATGACCACCGCTACACCCATAGGATTAAGTGTTTCTTTTATAGCATCCCTGATCTGCACCGTTAATCTTTCCTGCACCTGCAAGCGACGGGCAAAAACATCTACCACCCGGGCAATTTTACTCAATCCTGTTATCCAGCCATTCGGTATGTAAGCAACATGTGCCTTCCCGATAAAAGGAAGCATATGATGTTCACACATGCTGTATATTTCAATGTCTTTTACAACTATCATTTCACTTACTTCTTCATGAAATTTAGCCGAATTGATTATAGCCGCAGCATCCAGCTGGTAGCCTTGGGTCAGGTACTGCATGGCTTTCGCCAGTCTTTCAGGTGTTCTCAATAATCCTTCCCGTTGCGGGTCTTCACCCAGCAAGCCTAACACATCCCGGTAATTGTTCATTAAACCCGAAGTGACTTTTTCGTCATAGTGTTCGGTTTTTTTGTATGCCATAATGTATATTAAATTCCAAATAATAAATTCCAAATCGCAAATTTCAAATCAGAATTAATTCTCATCTATCATCTTAAAAACTATCATCTATTCCACAGGGTATTCAACAAAATTCCTGGGCGTTTCATAGAGTCTTATCTGCATGTCCAGTTTTTTATTAATATGCGGCCGCAGTAATTTATAAATAACTACAGCGATATTCTCTGCTGTCGGATTCAATTTCTTGAATTCTTCCGTATCCAGGTTCAGGTTCTTATGGTCAAACCTTGCATGTACTTCTCTTCTTATTAATTCACTCAGTTCTTTTAAATCTATTACATAACCTGTTTTTTTATCCGGCTTGCCTGTTACTTTTACTTCCAGTTCATAATTATGCCCGTGATAATGGGGTAAGGCACATTTGCCAAATACTTTTTCATTGGTGGCATCGTCCCAACCGGGATTAAAAAGCCGGTGAGCTGCATTAAAATGTTCTTTCCGGAAAACAGCCACTTTCTTACTCATAATTAAAGTTCCAAAAGTTTAACAAGTTTCAGGCGTTTCAGAAGTTTTCAGGCTGAATAAACATTAAACCTTTTGAACTTCTGAAACCCTGCCCGTCCGGTCAGGCGGGCTTTTAAACATTTCCTCATCCAAAATACTCCACATAAATACGTGGGGTCTCATACAATTTTATACAATGCAACTGAACACCCTCCGGTAAATGAGGTTTCAATTCATTCCAGATGGCAACAGCAAAGTTTTCCGTGCTGCACATTTTTCCTTTCATAAATTCCACATCGACATTCAAATTGAGATGATCCACTTTTTCAATAATGTGTTCCTTGATAATGTTGCTTAATTTCTTTACATCAAATACAAAGCCGGTACCGGTATCAGGCTCTCCCTTTACGGTTACAAACAATTCATAGTTATGACCATGCCAGTTCTCGTTGGCACATTTACCAAAGACCTCCTCATTTTTATTGTAGTCCCAGTCAGGATTGTAAAGGCGGTGAGCTGCATTAAAATGTTCTGCTCTTGTCAGGTACACCATAATCTTTCAAATGAGGGGCAAAGTTAATGTATCAGCAATTATCACAGAATGGCGACATTTGCTCATTAATTATTTGCATGAACTGTTTACTGGCGGCTGCCACGGTTAAAGAAATTACTCCTTTTCTGGATCACTACCGGAAAGCTCAGCCAAAATGGGCTTCCGGCTTAACTATCGATGTATTGATCACCGGGATCGGGTTAACAGCTACCGCTTATTGCCTGGCCAAACAGTTCGGTCTTAAACGGCCTGACCTGGTTATCCAGGCCGGTGTGGCTGGTTGCTTTGATAGATCAATACCCTTAGGAACTGTACTGGCCATCAAACAGGACAGCATTGCCGATGAAAGCGTAGTAGAATTGAAAAAACTGAAAACTCTTTTTAACCTGAAACTGGTTCCGCAAAACCAGGCTCCGTATAAAAACGGTTGGTTGGTAAATCCCGGTACAGCATTGCTTAAAAAATCCGGGTTGAAACCGGTAAATGGAATTTCAGTAAACCAGATCACAACATCCAGCCGGGTGATCCAATTTTATAAAGACGAATTTAACCCGGTAACTGAATCCATGGAAGGAGCTGCCTTGCATTATGTATGCCTGATGGAAAAAGTTCCTTTTCTCCAAATAAGAGCTGTGTCTAATTATATTGGTGAAAGAAATAAGAGGAACTGGAATATGAAAGATTCTATTAATAACCTGAACATTGAACTGGTAAGTTTATTAGGAAAATTATGAAACTGACCCTTGGTTTTTCTCCCTGCCCCAATGACACCTTCATCTTTGATGCCCTGGTCAATAAAAAAATTGATACAGAAGGATTTGAGTTTGATACGGTATTGGCAGATGTTGAAACACTCAACCAATGGGCTTTGCAAGGCAAACTGGATATCACCAAACTCAGTTTCCCGGCTTTTTTTAAATCTCTGGAAAATTATACATTGTTGAATGCCGGCAGCGCTGTTGGCAAAGGAGTTGGACCCCTGCTGATTTCCGATGCAAAACATGAAATAACAAATGATGAAATAAACCAGGCCTCCATTGCCCTCCCCGGCGCCAACACGACTGCTGACCTCCTGTTTAGCTTCGCCTACCCGGATGCAAAAGATAAAAAATATATGATCTTTTCAGCTATTGAAAACGCATTGATCAATAAAGAGGTTGACCTGGGTGTTATTATTCATGAAAACCGTTTTACGTACCAGCAGAAGGGTTTACACAAAGTGAAAGATCTCGGTGAATACTGGGAAGAGAGAATGGAACTACCGCTTCCTTTGGGAGGCATTGCCATCAACCAATCGGTAAAAAGATCGGATGCCCTGAAAATAAATGAGTTGATCCGTAAGAGTCTTGACTTTGCTTTTAAGAATTATCCCCTTATTCCCGGTTATGTCAAACAACATTCGCAGGAAATGAGTGAAGAAGTGATGAGACAGCATATTGAGCTGTATGTAAATAATTACAGTCTGGACCTGGGAGAAGAAGGTAAGCTGGCAATTGAAAGCCTGCACCAGGTATTTCTTGAATTGAATAACCTGGAAGCTGATGACGAAGATGTTTTATTTCTTTAGATCTATTGCACAAGCGGATACTGATCGGCTATTTTTATTTTGTTCAGGGTAAAACAAATTATATTTCTGTTAACAATAAAAGAAAGAGCTTTCAGGTTATAGGTCCGGCCCTGCGAATACTACGGAAACCATTAACCACAAAACCATCGCCATGAGAAAAATAATTTTTGTTACGCTTGCCATTTGTTTTTTTTCATTGGCCCATTCCCAGCCCAATACAGAAAAAGTAAAAGTATTTCTTGATTGTACGCAGCAATGGCTTTGTGATTTTGACTTTGTACGAACTGAAATGAAAATGGTTGAATTTGTAAGAGATCGCTTTCAATCGGATGTTCATGTATTGATCACGACAGAATACAGCAGCACCGGGGGTACACAACAACGGTTGAATTTACTCGGTCAAAAAAGATTTGCGGGCATGAATGATACCTTGACCTTTTTTTCTGATCCAACGGCTACCGATGATCAAAAAAGAAAGCAACTTGTTCAGTATCTGAAACTGGGGCTTACCCGCTATATTGCCAAAACAACATCTGGCAGCAACTTGCAGATCACTTATCCTGTAGACTCAAGCGCCAGCTCAGGCAATACTTCACCGGAGGCAAAAAAAGATAAGTGGCATTACTGGGTGTACCAGTTTGGCGCCAGCGGAAGTTTCAATGGTAACCAGAACAACAGGTCGAATTCAGTATACGGGTATTTCAATGCAGATAAGGAAACAGAGGAATGGAAGGCTAGTTTTCATGTTTCTGCTGATAAAAGCAATTCCATATACAAAGACAGCAGCGGAGAAACAAAATTTGTAAGAAAGAATTATAATAGCGGGTTAACTATTGCAAAAAGTATCAACAAACACTGGTCCTATGGTTTATCATCATATTATCAAAACACTTTGTATAATAATATTAAGAACGGGTTTATAATAAGACCGAGGTTGGAATTCAGCTTATTTCCTTATTCAAAATTCAATTCCCAGCGCATTGTTATCCAATATCTTCTTGGACCATTACATAACAGCTACTACGATACAACCATTTATTTCAAAACAAGCGAATGGCAGGTACAGCAATCAATAAACATCATTACTTCATTTAATAAACCCTGGGGCAATATCAATTTAGGTATTTTCTGGTCTAATTATTTTGATGACCTGTCAAAAAACAACCTCTCTTTCAATGGTGCAGTTAACTGGAAAATTGCAAAGGGTTTGAATTTTGGTATTTACGGTTTTTATGGTCTTATTCACGACCAGATCACTTTACGAAAAGGAGCAGCTACACGGGATCAATTGTTGGTTAATAACCGGGAGCTATTGTCTGCTTTTGAGTATAACCTGGGTTTAGGCTTCAGTTACCGCTTTGGCTCTATTTCTAACAGTATTGTGAATCCACGGTTTAAAGGGCTGAATTATTCAGTGAACTTTTAATAATCCCTTCTTCCGGTTATAAACTGCCTATTCGGTCCAGGCAATTGAAAGTATTAAAAGAGAACAGGCCTACCAAAGAATTGTTTTAATGAACCGGCTGTAAATTTCTACTGTCTTTGTATTGGAATAAGTTTTATCCCTGAACAGCTTTACCCAACGGATCCCATTCAACGCATTCGTAAGAAAGACTTCATCAGCATTTTCAACATCTTCTGGTGATACAGAAGTTTCCCGTATCTCGTATCTCCCAACCCGCATCTTCTCCATCAAATACCTCCTCATCACCCCATCCACACAACCTTCAGTCAGCCCCGGGGTGATAATAATACCCTTTTTAATAATAAACAGGTTGGCAATCGTTGCGTCAGCAATATTGCCCGCAGTGTTTAGTAGCAGGCAATCATTCATTTTATTTTCTTTTGCATACCGGGCCGCCATGCTGTAGGGCAGAAAATTTGCAGATTTAAGATTGGAAAAAACATCACAGCTTTTCCTTGCCTCCGGGTAAATATCAATCACAAATCCATTTTCATTCAATTTATTCACCGACTCATTGAGCGGCCGGCATTCTATTACATATTGCAGGGTCTTTTCTTCATCATACAAACCACCATTCCCCCTGGAAACCGACAGCCTTACCCTCGCCAGTTTTTCACATTGATTTTTTTTACACAGACCCAGTATTTCCTGTTTTACGGATTCAACAGTAAATAGTGCAGGAATGTCAAATTTCAGTAAGGATAACCCGGAAAATAATCTCTCAAAGTGAAATGATTCCAGCAGGATCTCACCGTTCACCAGCTTCATCGTTTCAAACAACCCATCGCCGTACCTGTAACCCCGGTTGGAAACAAGTAATGCCGGTTGATCACCCGGTTGTATTTTACCATTGAGGTTGATGTAATTCATTGGCTCAAAGTAAATAAAAAAACCATCCCGACGATTTTGTCGGGATGGTATAATATATCTTGCCAGAGAAATTTATGATGCTTGTTCCACCAATCCGGCTTTCACCGCATACATCACCAGGCCAGCCATTGATTTGGTGCCTGTTTTGGTCTTTAGCTTATCCCTGATGGCTTCCACCGTGCGGGGACTAAGGTCAACCATATCAGCAATTTCCTTAGTGCTTTTCTCATCACACATCAGTTTCAGAATGGTTATCTCCTTATCGGTAAGGTGAACATCCTGCGGCATGGATGATTCGCTGGTACGCTTGGTACGCAACCCGCTCAGCAAGGCTTTATTGGTGAGGTCATTAAAGTAAAAATCATTTTCATATACACCACGGATAGCTTCATAGATCATTTCTGCTCCTGATTCTTTGGTAATATATGAGTTAGCTCCTATTTCCATCATTTTGGAAATAACAGAATGATCGTTGAGGAAAGAAAGCATGATCACTTTAACGTTGGGATACAATTTTTTTATTTCGGGTAATGCCGTGAGGCCATCCATTACCGGCATCTGGATATCAAGTAAAACCACATCGGGTTGTATATGCCGCAACAGGTTCAGCAACTGCATGCCATTCTCAGCCTCTGCTACCATTTGTATGTCTTTGCGGGATTGCAGGGAGGTCTTTACACCGGTGCGGAACAATGCATGGTCGTCTGCAATGGCTACTTTAATTACGGAATTTGATTCAGGGTTTTTCATAATTGGATTATTAAATAATTGTAAAAAGAAGTGTTAATTCACTCTTGCAAGATGGAAAAAACCTGCAACATATACCATAGTATAAGTACTTGATTTCATATTTGTGGAAAGTACCGGCTATTAACGGAATAATCGAAACTCTACGAAACAAACCCGGAAATAGTACGAATCATACCGTAAAAACCGAAAAGGTAAAATAGGGCAGTTACCCTCTTGTTAACATATCCATGTGCATATACTTTTGATTCCAGAAAGTTGATTGACACGGATGATCTGTTTTATTCCTTCTCATCCTATGTCCAGATACCGTCCAGAAATTTTTTCTAGATCCTTTGAAAAACCAACCCGATCTTTATCGGGAGACACTTCACCGGCCAGTCAACTTTCTCTTTTACCCGCCATAGTTTTAACGAAGGCGAGTTTGAATAACAAGTCCCGTTTTTAAAATCCAAATACCTGTTGAAAAAAATCAGGAAACCATTAAACCCTGTCTCTGTGAAGCGCAACGCTTAAAATCTTTTTCTTGTCATAACAGTAACGTAAAGCCCCGGTCCTCATAACGCCGGGGTTTTTTAATATACCGGCCCCCGCCGGCTGACGGGGAAATAGATCAACCCGTATTATTATTGGACAAATATTTTTAAGAAAACAACTGATAACTCTTTGTAATTGCTATAGTTCGGCCCGGAGCAGGTAATTGATCCCTGCCAGCTGCTATATTTTTTCTGCCACGAGGTAGGCTCTTGGTTCCCCGGGTGTAAATTCTTTCCGCCCGGGAATACTGTAAACTTTTTTTAATGCAAGACCTGCTTTGCCCAGCATAGTTTCCATTTCATTAATGGAAAAAATATAATCAATACCTGTTTTTACTTCTGTTTTACCGTCAGGTGAGATGATAGTGCTTTCTGTTTCAATACGGGCAGGCTGAAAAAGGAATTTGCTCTCGGTCAGGAATTTCAGGTCGCCGACCCGGCTCCAGGTCTTTTCTTTAAAATTCTTAACCGCAATCTCAGCAATAGACCAGGTATTGATCAGAAGGTGCCCGCCTTTTTTGAGATGATCCGAAACAGTACCAAGAAGCTTTGACACATCTTCTGCATTAAAAAAATTCAGGCTGTTACCCATGCAGATGACCAGGTCAAATAGTTCGCCGGTCTTGTATCGCAGTACATCTGTCCTTATCGCTTTTAGCGGCAATTGTTCTTTTTCTGCCAGCTCGCTTATTTCATTAATATAATCACTAAGGTTGTCAACTGCTGTAACAGCCATTCCTTTTCTGGCCAGTGCAATGGAATGCCGGCCATACCCGCACATCAGGTCCAGCAGCTTATCGCCCTGCTGAAGATTAAAATAAGGGATCATGAAATCAACTTCTTTCACGGTCAGTTCATCGGGAATGATTGTTCTCCATATCTCCTTATAATAACCATCAAAAAAAGTATCGTTGATATTTGACATTTGTAAAGTTTGAGAAACCTTGATTAATCGGGGTCTTCGTAACTCCCTCCCACTCCGTGGAGCAACCGGGCCCTGCGGCGAAGGTTGGGGCCAAAGGCCGTGGGTGAGGGCTATTCCAGCAACTTATTCCGCATAGCATACATCACCAGCCCGGCAATTGTTTTGGCGCCCACTTTCTGCTTCATGTTTTGCCGGATCGTTTCAATGGTCCGGGGACTCAGAAAAACTTCCTTTGAAATTTCTTCTGTTGTTTTATCATCTGCTATCAGTTTCAGGATCTTTAACTCCTTTTCTGAAAGTTTTACGGGGTTGGGGTAAAATTGCCTGACCGTTTTTTTATGCTGCAGTTTCAGCAGCACGGCTTTATTTACCAGTTCATTAAAATAAAAATCATCATTCATGCAGGTAAGGATGGCCTGGTAGATCTCTTCGGGGTCCGTGGTCTTGGTCAGGTAGGCATTGGCGCCCATTTCCATCATTCTTGTGATCATCTCCTGGTCATCGTACATGGTAAGTACAATGATCTTGAGCGCCTCGTATTCTTTGCGGATAATGCTGATGGCATTGATGCCGTCCACTTCCGGCATCCGGATATCCATCAAAATAACATCGGGGAGTTTCAGCTTCAGCTTATGCATCAGGTCCCTTCC
>JBGPKR010000022.1:0-33523 GCA_041486045.1 Chitinophagaceae bacterium
GTATGAAATACACTCAATCCACTCTCGATAAATTAGAAGCTATCCCGGAAGAGGCAGGTTATGTACTGCGTTATGAAAGGGGTACCTTTCAGAGTGGTTATTGCATCCTGGAAGAAAGAAAAGTGGTAGTGCTGAACAAATTTTTGCAAACAGAAGGACGAATCAATACATTAATTGACCTGATACCGCAATTAGATATTAATACAGGTATACTTACGGAGGGATCAAAAAAGCTATATGCTGAAATTCTCGCAAAAATTGAAACAAAGGCACAATAATAAATATTTCCCCGCTTCAGTGATACGTTTACCGGTTACCAGCTTTTGTGAATCAATTTCGCTATGTATTTATTTCTTAAAAAAATAGTAAAGAAGGTTTTCCCGCAAAAACTTGTTTTCAAAATTGAACCCTTTTTAAGAAAAACCTACTCTCTTTTTTTCCTGGGAAATACATATCATTGTACAGTATGTGAAGGGTCATTTAAACGCTTCATTCAATTAAAAAACGGCGAATTATTATGTGCCCGCTGCGGAAGTTTGCCAAGAGACCGGCGGTTATATGATCTGCTGAAAAAAGAAAACCTGTTGCAGGGAAAGCTGCTGGACTTTTCACCATCAAGGGCATTGTACCGGAAATTTAAAAAGAGCCCCCATTTAGAATATTTTTCTTCAGATTTTTCCAATGAATTTATTTCAGATTATCAATTTGATATAACGGCTATTAAACAGCCGGATAATTTTTTTGACCTTATTATTTGTTATCATATCCTGGAACATATTACCGGTGACCAAAAAGCGATGGCTGAATTATTCAGGGTATTGAAACCCGGGGGAGCTATGCTTTTGCAAACACCATTCCGGGAAGGAGCAATTTTTGAGGATCCTTTTATTACAAAAGAGGAGGAAAGGATTAAAAATTTTGGCCAGAAGGATCATGTGCGGATATACAGTGTTGAAGGAATATCAGGGCGGTTAAACCAGGCCGGTTTTAGTGTAGGGGTTCTCCGGTTTAATGAGCAGTTGTTCAACCGTTCAGGTTTTAGTGAAGAGGAAATTGTCCTGAGATGTAAAAAATAAAATCGTTTACAACACTTAGATTTGTGATGTGTCTTACCCCCCGGTCAAAATAACATTTCTTGGCAGCGGCACCAGCGGCGGTGTACCGATGATCGGATGTGAATGTGAAGTTTGTTCTTCACCAGACAAAAAAGATAAACGTCTCCGGGCAAGTATCCTTGTACAATCTGCAAAAACAACACTGGTGGTAGACACCGGCCCTGATTTCCGCTACCAGATGCTGCGGCAAAAAGTAAAACACCTGGATGCGGTTATTTTCACCCATCCGCATAAAGACCACCTGGCGGGACTGGATGATGTAAAAGCCTTTAACTTTCATGCTAAGAAACCCATGAATCTTTATGCTGATTCTCTGACTGAGGAAGCATTACGCAGGGATTTTTATTATGCTTTTACGGATACCAAATATCCGGGTATCCCCGAACTCACATTAAACACTATTAACCTTGAACCGTTTGTGGTTGGTGACATTCCGATCGTTCCCATTCTTGTCTGGCATTTAAAAATGCCGGTGATGGGTTTCAGGTTTGGCCAATTCACCTATATCACCGATGCTAACAGGATTGAGGAAAGTGAAAAAGAAAAGATCAGGGGAAGTGAAACAATGGTACTGAATGCTCTCCGGAAACAAAAACATATATCGCATTTCACACTGGAAGAGGCCATTGAAATGGTGGAAGAATTAAAAGTACCTAAGGCATATTTCACCCATATTTCTCATCAATTGGGCCGACATGAGGATATAGAATCCGAACTTCCGGATGGCATCCATCTTGCTTATGACGGGTTGGAACTTGAGTTTAAATAAGAAATAAGCCATTTAAATTATTCTGGGCAACTATATACCAGTTGGGACAAGGAGGGTCACATCGTTTCTCTTATCATCATCTCCTTTTCTGCTTTTTGTCTCTCCTTATAGTTATACAAGCAAATAAGCGAACACAAAATACAGTACAATAATGACGATTACATTAATAAAAAACCGTCTAAGCCCTTTGTAATTTTTAGCCAGAATTAAATAAATGACCTCAAAAATTGCTGAGAGTAATCCAGCACAAATTATTCCATAATAATATAAGTACTCATACTTAGAGGGGACAAATGTAGTCGGAGACTCAGTGTATCGGGCTAACCAAATAAGCATAGATGCAATTGCTACGCAAGAACAAATGATTCTTAATAATTTTAGTGTTTTCATTGTCCTAATTTTCAAAAATCAAGGTACTCAATATGTTGCCAGTTAGTTTCATTTCTTTTTAGGCTGAGGCTTATTCTTCTTCTTTGTCGGGGTTACAGATACCCTTATAACGTCCTCAAAGCTGGCATTTATAGCCAGTTTGGGGTCATATTTTTAGAACGGGTGTCTTCTTTGTTTTCTTCTCTGCCACTAACACTTGTTAGTTTAATTTAATTTCCCTTACCTTGCATCGCCTTTAATGATTGCTTGCTTCATGTAAAGGCGAGGCTATGCCACCCCTATACATGGAGTGGCATAGTTATTACAGCAATAACTAATTATTTTTCTTGTATGAACTTCCAATCAGCCGAATTGACCCAACAGGTAGCACAGACTGCCCGTGATTTTGCACAACAACACATTAAGCCACATGTAATGGAGTGGGACGAAAGCCAGGAATTCCCGGTTCATATTTTTAAGGAAATGGGAAAACTGGGTTTGATGGGGGTGCTGGTGCCGGAAGAATATGGCGGCGCCGGGCTTTCTTATTTTGAATACAAATCAGTTATTGAAGAGATCGCTAAAGTTTGTGGTTCAATAGGGCTGAGTCTGGCTGCACACAATTCACTTTGCACCGGCCATATCATGGGTTTTGGCAATGAAGAACAAAAGAAAAAGTGGCTGCCCCGACTGGCCACAGCAGAATGGATCGGCGCCTGGGGACTTACTGAAGCCAACACTGGCAGCGATGCAGGGAATATGAAATGCACGGCGGTGAAAGATGGCAATGACTGGGTGATCAATGGCGCCAAAAACTGGATCACTCATGGCAATAGTGGGGATATTGCTGTAGTTATTTGCCGCACCGGTGAATCAAGATCGAAGAATAATTCAACAGCATTTGTGGTGGAAAGAGGAACAAAAGGCTTTAGTGCCGGAAAAAAAGAAAACAAACTCGGTATGCGGGCCAGCGAAACCACGGAAATGATCTTTGATAATTGCCGAATCCCCGATGCCAACCGGCTGGGAGAAGTAGGAGAAGGATTTAAACAGTCTATGAAAGTATTGGATGGTGGCAGGATATCTATTGCATCACTTTCACTCGGCATTGCCAAGGGAGCTTATGAAGCTGCTTTGAAATACTCACAGGAGCGGCACCAGTTTGATCAGCCCATTTCCAGTTTCCAGGGCATCTCTTTTAAATTGGCCGATATGGCAACGGAAATTGCTGCTGCAGATCTGCTGACTTTGCAAGCCTGTGATCTGAAAAACCGCAACCAACCTGTGACCAAAGAAGCTGCTATGGCAAAATACTATGCCAGTGAAGTGGCCGTAAGGGTTGCCAATGATGCGGTGCAGGTATTTGGCGGCTATGGTTACACCAAAGATTTCCCGGTGGAGAAACATTACCGGGATGCTAAATTGTGTACGATTGGGGAGGGAACTTCGGAGATACAGAAGTTAGTTATTTCGAGAGAAGTACTGAAGAATTAAAAATTAGTAATTAAGAATTAATAATTAATCCTGCTGCGGCAGGATTTTTTTTGTTTTCACCCCTTTAGGGGATGGGGGCTTTATTTCACCTCCTGCATCTCAACCAATTTCCTGTAAAATCCATTTTGCGACAACAATTGTTCATGGTTTCCTCTTTCTACGATCATCCCTTTTTGCAAAACAATGATTTCATCGGCATGACGGATGGTGGATAGGCGGTGGGCAATCACAATACTGGTACGGTTCTGCATCATATTGTTGATGGCATCCTGTACCAACCGTTCACTTTCTGTATCAAGGGATGAAGTGGCTTCATCCAGGATAAGGATCGGCGGGTTTTTTAAAACAGCTCTCGCAATGGTTAACCGCTGTCTTTCCCCGCCACTAAGTTTGCTGCCCCGGTCGCCTATATTGCTTTGATAGCCCCCTTCCTTCTTAATGATAAATTCATGGGCATTGGCAATTTTTGCTGCTTCTGTTATTTCTTCTTCGGTGGCATTTTCTTTACCCAATCTGATATTATTGGCAATGCTGTCATTAAATAATATGGGTTCCTGTGTTACAATGCTCATCTGGCTGCGCACAGAATACAGAGAATAATCCTTGATGTTTATTCCGTCGATCAACACTTCGCCGCCTGTGACATCATGAAACCTTGGAACAAGGTCAGCAAGTGTTGATTTTCCTGCACCACTGGAGCCAACCAGCGCAATAGTTTTTCCTTTGGCAACGGTGAGATTAATATTGTCGAGGATAACTGCATCATCATAAGCAAAGCTCACATTCCTGAATTCTATTTTTTCAGTAAAGACATGTAGTTGTTTGCCATTGGGATTATCATCCACAGTAATATGTGTGTTTAATATCTCTTCAATGCGGTTGATAGCGGCTCCGCCTTTCCGCATATTGCTGAAAGAAGTTGATAAAGCTTTGGCCGGATTGATGATATTGTAAAAAATACCAAGAAAACCAAGGAATGCCGATGCTTCGAGTAACTTGTTTTGTAATACAAGACTTCCTCCGTAATATAAAACAGCGGTAAATAGAATTACTCCCAATACTTCTGAAAGGGGGGAAGCAAGGTCTCTCCGGTAAGAGATGCTGTTCTTTGCTTTAAGTAATTCTTCATTTGTTTTAAAGAATTTATTGCGCAATAATTTTTCAATATTGAATGCTTTTATCACCCGGAGTCCGCCCAGTGTTTCATCAAGGGTGGAAAGCGTTTCGCCGTATTTTTTAGCCACTTCCTGGGAATGTTTTTTTAATGACCGGGTAATGCGGCCAATGACCAAACCCAGCACCGGGATCAGAATAAGTATAAACAAGGTGAGCTCTTTGCTGATAAGAAATAACACGACAAGCGTGACGGTAATGGTCATCGGGTCCCTTATCCAGCCTTCCAGTGCACCAATCAATGATCCCTCCACTTCACCCACATCATTGGTCATACGGCTCATCAGGTCGCCTTTTCTTTTTTCATTGAAAAAACCAATGGGCAATCGCAGCACTTTATCATACAGATCTTCTCTTAGTTGGTTGACGATTTTATTCTTCAGCGGATTGAGTACATAGTAAGAAAGATAAAGGAAAAGATTTTTCAACAAAATAAAACTCACCATCAACACACAGATAAAGCCCAGGGTTCTTATTTTGTCGTTGGGGTTGACAGCGTTGGCCAGGAAATCATTGATCCATTTAATGACAGGGCTACTTGATGATTTTAAAGTTTCCTCGCCGGTAAATATAAGCTGCAGGAATGGCATCAGCATGCCAATGGAAACGATAGAAAAAGCTATGCTAAGAAGAGTAAATAAGAAGTAAAGAAAAATTTTCCCTTTATAGGCGCTTAAGTATTGAAAGATCCGTGCGTATTGCTTCATGGAAAATTGCTTCTGTGCAGAGCAGCAAAGTAACTAATTTTACATTGTCCGCCATAGTCCCGTTTAAAACGGACGACGGCGACCTGCAAACTTTAATAAATCATATGGAAGAAGGAAAACGACAGAAACAAATAGCCGGCCTGCTGAATGGAGAGATGAATACACTATTTCAACGGTTGGGATTAAGCATGATTGATGGAGGCATGGTATCCATTTCATCAGTAAAAGTGACACCTGACCTGCTGGAAGCAAGATTTTATATCAGTTTTTTCCAGGTGAAGGATGTAAAAACAGCCATGCAAAAAATAGAGGACCGGCAGCACGAAATAAAAAAAGAACTGGCAGCCAGGGTACGGCACCAGCTTCGGAGCATACCGGTACTGAGATTCTTCCGGGATGATACACTGGATCATGTTTTTAAAATGGAAGAAGTATTTAAAAAAATAGAAAAGGAGAAGAAAGAAGGGAATGAAGAATAGGCAATATGCAATGGGCAATAACAGTAAATGCATTAAACTCATAAAATGGGAAATTTGCGGGTTGCATATTGCCAATTGCCTGTTTAATTTTGAATAGAACATTAGTTAATCAACATAAAATTTTTTCCTTGCATTTCCTGTTTGCCTGGCGGTATTTCAAAGCAAAAAAATCAACCAATGCCATCAATGTCATTGCCTGGATAAGTATTGTTGCCATTATCATCGGTACGGCTGCGTTGATCCTGGTCCTGAGTGTCTTTAATGGCTTTGAGGGTCTTGTTAAATCGCTTTACTCCTCTTTTTATACAGACATGAAGATATCTCCTGTTTCCGGGAAAGTAATCACTGTCACACCGGAACAATTACAAAAATTAAAAGGCCTCAGCGGTATAAAAAATTTTTCTTTGGTAGTAGAAGAAAAAGCGCTGTTGCAAAACGGTGATTATTCATCTGTGGTTTACTTAAAGGGTGTGGATGAAAATTACCGGTATGTCAGCGGGGTGGCGGATCATTTAATAAACGGTGAGTATGATCTTGGAAATGTAGAAATTCCCAAACTGATCTTAGGGGCCGGGGTGGAAGGCGCCCTGGGCATCCAGGCGGACAAGAATATTTTCACCCTTAAAATTTATTTACCCCGGAAAAGTAATACTGAACAAATCAACCTGCTGGAAGATATAAGCAATGATACCATCCGCTCTGCTGCCGCCTTTTTAATTCAGCAGGATTTTGATAACAAGTATGGCATAACCAATATCGGGTTTACAAAAAGCGCCATGAAAATGGGCGAAAATGAATTCAGTGGAGTGGAGATAGCCCTGAAAGACCCTGGCGCTTCACAGGAAGTAAAGAACCAGGTCGGGCAAATTTTTGGACCAGGATATCTTGTTCAGAATAAATACCAGCAAAATAAAAGCTTTTATTCAGTTATGAATATGGAACGCTGGGTCATTTATGCGATTGCAAGTCTTATACTCATGGTAGCTGCTTTTAACATGATAGGCGCTTTGAGGATGCTTTCATTGGAAAAGCAAAAAGATATTGCGGCATTACATGCCATGGGAGCCCATAGCTGGTTTATCCAGAAAATATTTTTGACAGAAGGATTTTTATTGGCCATTATTGGCGGTTTGGCAGGTATGACCCTGGCCCTATTGATTGCCTTGTTACAGATAAAATTTCATCTCATTCCGCTTACCGGGGGTTCTTTTCTGATCAATTATTTTCCCGTAAAACTAAATGTTATGGATTTCCTGTTAGTTGGAGCAACCGTTTTTGTAATTGCATTAATAGCTTCCTGGATGCCATCAAGAAAAGCAGCAGCGCAGGAATTCTCGTTAAGGAGTGAGTAATCAATAATTATTAATTAATAGTTATTGATTATTGATAAGAGCAATTGGATTAATAATCCCCCAACGTTTCTTCCAATTGAGCCAATGCCTTTACCAATTGTTCATCATTTGGAGCCACTCCATGCCAGTTGTGATCGTTTTCCATAAAGTCAACCCCTTTGCCCATGATGGTATGCATCATAATTGCAATTGGTTTTCCCTGGCCGACCAATGATTTTGCTTTTTCCAACGTAACGATTACATCATCCATATCATTTCCATTCATTTCTAAAGTGGTCCAGCCAAAGACATCAAATTTCTGACGGATATTGCCGAGACTCATTACTTTATCAGTGGGCCCGTCGATCTGTTGTCCGTTCCAGTCAATGGTGGAAATAAGATTATCAACTTTATGATGGACTGCAAACATGATGGCTTCCCATACCTGGCCTTCATCCAGTTCCCCATCACCATGGAGGGAGAAAACAATATTATTTTCCCTGTTTAATTTTTTGGTTAAGGCCGCACCGATTGCAACACTCATACCCTGGCCCAATGAGCCGGAAGCGATCCGCACACCCGGTAAATGTTCATGGGTGGCCGGGTGTCCCTGCAACCGGGAATTTATTTTACGAAAAGTTGCCAGTTCTTTAATGTCGAAATAACCTGAACGGGCAAGGGTAGCATAAAATACAGGCGAAATATGACCATTTGATAAAATAAATACGTCTTCATTCGTGGCATTCATTTTGAATGAAGGATTATGCTTCATTACTTTGAAATAGAGGGCAGTAAAAAAATCGGCACAGCCTAAAGATCCACCTGGATGGCCGCTACTGGCGCCATGCACCATTCTTAAGATATCCCGTCTTATTTGTACGGAAACGGATGAAAGTTCATGCATAATTAATAGGTTCTGATTAAACTTTTTGTATCTTGCCTGCTCAAATTCAGGATTAGTGCAGCAAAAGTGCAACCTTTTTGAATACAAAAGCCAACCTGATTAATCAATCTGCGGCAATTTCAATCTATCGTGAAACCATAAAAATGAAAATAGACCGGAAAAACAAAGAGGTTAAATATTTTTGAATTAGAAAACACTGCTTAAATGCTTGTCTTAGACGTTTTACTGACTGCTGCTGTTTCATTTATCATCACCTTTCTGGCCATCCCGATTATTTTGCAGGTAGCAGAAAAGAAAAACCTGTATGATATTCCGGATGAAAGAAAACTTCATACCAGTCCTGTGGCATCACTCGGCGGAGTAGGTATATTCGCCGGCTTTTTACTGGCATCCCTCCTTTCTATACAAGGGTACCTGAATCCTGAATTTCAATACTTTTTTGCGGCAGCCCTGGTTATTTTTTTCCTGGGACTTAAGGATGACCTGATGATATTATCGGCAACAAAGAAATTCATTGGCCAGATAATCGCAGCTTCTATTCTCATTCACCTGGGAGGAATCCGGCTGGATAGTATGCACGGTTTATTCGGGTTTGAATTTGTGTCCGAAGGTTTTGGTCTTGCGTTATCTTATCTTACAATTATTGTTGTTATCAACTCATTTAACCTGATTGACGGGGTTGATGGCCTGGCGGCCAGCCTGGGGATTCTCAGTATGCTTGTTTTTGGTATTTATTTCTTTTTGATTAATCAACAGGCCTATGCTTTGCTGTCTTTTTCTATGGCGGGCAGTTTAGTGGCATTTATGATATTCAATCATCAACCTGCCAAAATATTTATGGGTGATTCGGGCTCGCTCATGATCGGACTGGTAAACGCTATTCTTGTTATTAAATTTATTAATGTAGCAAATTCTCCCCTGGTAGCACTGCCGGTTCAGTCAGCAGTTGCTGTCGGTTTTGCCATACTCATTGTTCCTCTTTTGGATACGCTCCGTGTATTCAGCACCCGTATCCTAAAAGGACGATCTCCTTTTACACCTGACCGCAACCATGTTCATCACCTGTTGCTTGACAGGGGGCTTAGTCATGCTGCCGTAACTTTTACCTGTGTTAGTATAAACATTGGTTTTATATTACTCGCTTATCTTGGACGGTCAATCGGACCCAATTACCTGTTGTTGATTATGCTCACACTTTCATTTACCGGGTTAGGGATGTTGTATTATGCCAGGCCACGACGCAAAATGGTTATTGCAAAACGGAGTGATGGAGCTACAGAACTCAAAACAGCGTTAAAAGTGGTTACGCTCACCAAAGAGACAGCTGCGGCTGAACAGAAATAGTTCTCCAAAACCCGTTTAACACACTACTGGCAAAACCGGGGCCATTTTTTCTACAGGATGCTGCGCATGACTTCTACTCTTTTATTAGCTTTGCCGCAAGAAGGGGGTAAGTTTCAAAATAATAACATATGTCAGAAAATATTTCGTCAATCTTTTCGGGGGCTGAAGAGCACATGAAAAAAGCAATTGGTCACCTGGAAGCAGAACTGGTAAAAATCAGGGCAGGTAAAGCCAATCCCCAGATCGTGGACGGCATTATGATTGATTATTATGGTTCGCCCATGCCCATCAACCAGGTAGCAAATATCAGCGTAATGGATGCCCGTACACTCACTATTCAACCCTGGGAGAAAAATATGCTGCAGCCTATTGAAAGAGCAATCATTGCGGCTAATATTGGTATTAATCCCCAAAACGATGGGAATCTCATTCGCCTGTTTCTACCACCGCTTACAGAAGAACGCCGGAAAGAACTGGTAAAAAAATGCCATCATGAAGGAGAAAATTCCAAAATAGCCATTCGGAATATCCGCCGGGAGGCTATTGAGCATATTAAAAAATTACAGAAAAGCGGGCTGAGTGAAGATGCTGCAAAAGATGCAGAAGCCGATGTCCAGGAAATAACGGGTAAATATATTTCAGCAGTAGAAAAACACCTTGCCAGCAAGGAAAAAGAGATCATGGCGGTGTGATGTTTTTTTGCCCTTCTCTTTTTTTTACAAGACCCATCAACCACCCAATAGGTTTTTTATTGGCATTGGTGATAAAGATACCCAACAGTATCACGAGCAAACTAAGAATAACAGGCACTGTAATTTTTTCATGATATACCCATCCCCAGAACATAGCTATAAAAGGTATGCCGTATGTGACTGTACTGGCGAAAACAGCACCGGCTTTTTTCAGCAATACATAAAAAAGTATTGAGGCAATCGTTGTGCCAGTGACGCCCAATAAGGCACTGGCACCAACTGAATAAACTACATGGGGATCATGAAAATTGAGATGCTGGGAGCCAAAGGCCAGTAATATTATCAATGAAGGGATTGATAAAAAAGAAAAGGCCAATACCCCAATATCAAATGATAAAATGTTCTGAAGTTTTTTACCAATCATATTTACATTCAGACCGTAAAAAAATGTTCCCAGCACAATAAACCCAACATACAGCAGGTCGCCTGTTTTACCGCTTTTGGCCATGAATAGGCAAATGCTACCGGCGAAACTGATAAGAATGCCGATCACCTGTTGCCTTTTAATATGTAAATGGAAAAAGAATATCCCCACCAGTATTACAAAGATCGGTGTGAGGGAATTCAGTGTCCCGGCAAAGGAACTGTCAAGGCGGGTTTCGGCAAGACAAAAAAGAAAAGCCGGGAAAAAACTGCCCAGCAACCCGGAAAGAATGATATATCCTGTTTTATCTTTCGGGACTTTTTTGAGAGTGGACCATGCGAAAGGCAACATAATGATGCCGGCAGAAAAAAGCCTGAACGCTGCCACCTGCCAGGGATTAAGTTTTTCCAGCCCGATAAGCATAAGCAGGAAACTGCTGCCCCAGATAAATGATAGCAGTACAAATAAACCCCATTTGATCAGGGCATGGTTTGATTTCATAACGGCTGCAAAGTTGCAGAATGCGGTGCAGATGAGAATAAAATAATTTAATATTGTATGTTAACTTATATGTATGGCAGAAATTAAACTGGCTGATATCAGCACAAGAGCTCCGAAAGACCTGGATAAAAAAGAGATCAAAGAAAAACTTGAAAAAATACTGATGGAGCTGGATGAGCTCCAAAACCTGTTATTTGCTGAAAACAAACATTCCATATTGGTGGTAATCCAGGGAATGGATGGAAGCGGGAAAGATGGAGTGATAAGAAATGTGTTTACTAATATGAACCCGCAGGGAGTAACGGTTAAATCCTATAAAGCGCCAACGCCGGAAGAATTATCACATGATTTTTTATGGCGCATCCATCAATATGCACCGCCCAAGAGGATGATACAGGTTTTTAACCGGTCGCATTATGAAGATATACTCGTGACCAGGGTGCATAAATGGTGTGATGATGAAACGGCAACAAAAAGGATGAGGGTTATTAATGATTTTGAGCAACTGCTGCTGAACCATAATAATACCCACATTCTGAAATTCTACCTGCATATTTCCCGGGAAGAACAGCATGAAAGATTGAGGGAAAGGATGAAAGATCCCGCTAAAATGTGGAAATACAATGAAAAGGATTTTGAGGAATCCAAACTCTGGGATATTTATATGCAGATGTATGAAGACTGTTTTAATAATTGTAACAACCCGCCCTGGACAATAGTCCCGGCTGACCAGAATTGGTACAAAGAATATATTATCGCCGGCCAGTTAAATGAATTACTCAAAAGCCTGGATATGAAGTTCCCGGGTATGAAAAAATAAATAGTAGAAAGACCGGAAACGGTTGCCCATTTTGGAAAAAGCCGCTCTTACCTGAAAAAAATATGTCTGGGTATAATAATTTTTGAATAAAACACTAAAACAAATTTTTATGGGAATGCTCAAAGAATTCAAAGAGTTTGCCTTGAAAGGCAGCATTGTTGACCTGGCTGTAGCCGTGATTATCGGCGGAGCTTTCGGGGCTATCATCACAGCGCTGACAGATAAGATATTAATGCCGGTCATCGGATCGTTTATCGGAAAAAGCTTCGACTCCCTGACGGCTGTCATCAACGGGGTACCCGTTCAGTATGGGGCTTTTATCCAGGCTGTCGTTAATTTTATCATTATCGCATTTTTTGTATTCATGCTGATCAAGGCAATGAATGCAATGAAGAAAAAAGAAATAGCAGCTCCTCCTGCCGCAACAGCAGAAGATATCATCCTGCTGCGGGAGATCCGTGATGCGCTCAGGAAGTAATTGTGGAAAATACAGGTCTTTTGTAAAAGTCATTTTCCCTTACTTTTGTAAAGTCCTGTTGAAGAACGGGACTTTATTTTTTTTACATTAACTTGGTTATTGTGCAGCATTCATCCTACCAGATTAAGTTACCCCAGTTTGAAGGTCCTTTCGACCTGCTGCTTTTCTTTATAGAAAGGGATGAATTGGATATTTACAATATTCCCATTACAAAGATCATCAATGATTTCCTGGAGTATATTCATCAGCGTGAAGAGCTGAATATTGAACTGAGCAGTGAGTTCATCCTGTTTATCTCTACCCTGATGCGGATTAAAGCCAAAATGCTCCTGCCCCGCAAAGAAATTGATGCAGAAGGTAATGAGATTGATCCAAGGCAGGAACTGATCAATAAAATACTGGAGTATAAAAGATTTAAAGAAGCTTCCGCCCAAATGGCAGAAATGGAGGCATTGCGGATGCTGATGCTGAAAAGAGGGAATATTCAAAAAGAACTATCTGAAATAGGAGAGGAGGCAGGCGAGGGAACAGAAATACAGAACATAACCTTATTTAAACTGATGCGGGCCTTTGAACGGGCTATGCAGAAGTATGGCGACCGTATCAACAAGCCGGTGCATACGGTAGTGCAGTATAACTATACGATGGAAGGGAGCCGGGACCAGATGCTGACAATGGCAAGGGAACAAAAGACGCTATCATTTGAGAAGATATTTGATAATTGTGAGAACAAAGTGCATGCAATTTTTATTTTCTTATCATTGCTTGAATTAGTACAACAGAAATTTCTGAAGATCATTATCGGGGAAGGGAAAAATAATTTTATTATTGAATATAATGAACCAGAAAACCGCCTGGCGGAACTGGAAGAATCAAACCAATTATCATAACTTAAAAAAACAGGCATGAAACATTCAGCAACTGCACAATGGAAAGGCACCGGTAAAGAGGGTGCGGGAAAAGTCAACACACAGTCCGGGGCTTTAAAAAATAAGAAATATGATTTCAGAAGCCGGTTTGAAGACGGCACATTTACCAATCCTGAAGAGCTCATTGCTGCGGCACATGCAGGCTGCTTTTCAATGAAGTTGAGTTTTGTTTTAGGCGCTGCAGGATTAACGCCCGGTCGTATTGAAACAAAATGTACAGTTACTTTGGAAGGCGGCGTAATTACAGGCAGCCATCTTGAGGTAAGGGCTAAAGTTCCAAAATGCAAGGCTGCTGCATTTGCAGAATATGCTGCAGATGCAAAAGCAAATTGCCCTGTCAGCAAAGCGTTGAATACTGAAATCACCATGAATGCACAACTGGTTAAAAGCTTTAAAGCAGTTCCGGCATAAACTGTATCAAAGAAAATAAATGAACCGCCCTGCTTATTCCGGGTCAGTTAATTATTCATATATCCACAGCATTACCGGTTTTTTTGAACTGTTGATGATCTTTTTCAAATGTGCCAGGAAATTGGGTGATACCATCGGGCAGCCATTACTCTGGCAGATCTCATTGGCGACTTCTGTTTCAGGAATGCAGCTGTGAGCATGCAATACGACAGTACGTTCAAAAGCATTGTTATTGCTGCTGTCAAGACCATACAGTTTGTAAGAATAGCCAAACTTGCCAATGTAGGGGAGTCCGATTCTGTATTTGCCAAGCGAAGTGCAGCCACTACCTACCACATTGCTGTACCGCCTGCCTTCCAGCCAGTATTCAAAACAGCTTCCATGGGCCACCAGCCCCGCAGCTGATATGGTATCCTTTTTTAAATTGTAAATGAAAAAACGGTTTTGCCCCGAAGGAAGGCTCATGTCAACCAAAAAACAGGTGCTTTCATTAAATCCTTTTTGCCGTATAAATTTTGTGGCGATTGCCGCTTTCTGCTGCAGTTTTTCATGAGTCCCTTCTTTTACTGAATAGAAAGTTGGATGTTTTGGAAAGTATATTGACCTTACCCGTTTGCCAATTTTTGAAAAACCGAACCATGATGCAGCGATAACAAGAATGGCGGAAAGAAGAAGAAGGCGGGAAATTTTCATAAAACAGCTGTTTGAACAGACAAATGAGATGGCTGTTCAACAAAATTTCCATATGCTGTATTTTGAGACTCCTGTTAAAGCTTTCTGAAAGCTTAGAACCGCCAGCCGGCGTACAACTGGACCACATTATTTTTTACAAATTCTCTCGGGAAAAAGTTGGGAGGGGGACCGGCGCCCAATGCCTGTTCCTTATTAATGTTGTTCAGGCCCACATTAATCCGGGCACCAATAAAAAAACCGCTGACAGGTGATACCTGGAGACCGCCAACAATACCATAATCGAACCGGCTGAAATAGTCGAAGATGCTACCACTATTGCCGCTGCTGTCCACTTTTGCATTCAGCAGAAAGGCTAACTGGCCACCCGCATGTATTTCGAATTTTTTTGTGAAATGGAGAGTTATCAGCTGCGGCAGGAGGAGGTAATCCAGGTTTACTTTGCCGGTATTGTTGTTTGTTTTATAATCGTAACCCTGTCTTGATAACATTATTTCTGACCGGAAGCCTAACAATTTTTTAGGCTTTGGTGAAATATATCCGCCGATCATATATCCTGAATGGCTGTTAGCATTGATACCTGCGGGGCTGGTTACATTGGCAAAATTAAGCCCGGCCTTAAGGCCGATGCCCAGTTGGGCAGAAACAATTGACGGGACAAGCAGGCAGAGGAAACAGACTATAGAATTTCTCATAAGATAATTTAAAGAAAGTTACAATTATTATTTAACCAGTCAAAACAATGTGGTGGATGCCATCAGCAGGTTGATGAAAACAATAACATTTGTATGGTTGAAATAAAAAAAAATAATCCCCGGGTTCAATTAAAGAAGAAGAAAGGAGCAAAAAGCGGAATGGAGCACCCTTGTAAAGGATAGCTGTTACTGCTTCAACTATTTTTTCTTACTGCATTGATATACAATAAATGTTTTATCGGCCCCAGGTAAATAATTTAAAGATGTGAGTAGTGAATGCATTCACTACTCACTATTGACCCTGCCTGCCGGCAGGCATTCATTTAATTATAACTCATGGCTTCTCTGGTAAAATATTTTTTCAGGTAAGCAATCTGGCCAATATCATAACTTTCATGTTGTGCCAGGAAAGTAATGGTGCCTCCGAATGAAAAATCGCCGATCGGGCTTTTCAGCGGACAATCTGCAGCAAGATGTTCTTCCGTAACAGCTGCCAATGCTTCTTTCAACAATTCACTTGCTTTATTCCATTCGGCTTTTGCATCAGCAAGCGAACCATAATTTGCAGAAGCATCAAATGGTTTGAAATTTTCAAACAGGCCATCATAAGGATTTTTGGCAGCTGGTTTTCCAAGCATGGCGCAGGTATTATACCTTGCCCATACAGTATGAACAGCCAGCCAGCTAACCGGGTTGTTGTGATCACTGATTCTTTCTTTAGCCTGGTCTTCGGTAATGCCATTCAATGCACTCAGGAAAAGACGGGTGTTCATGTTAAGAATACTTTCTGTGTAATAAAGTGATTTTGCCATAATTTTTTTTGATTTAATGTTATAATATAAATAGCCAGGTTATTTTACCGGCCCTGCATGCAATCCCATTTTGTTTCCTTCGGTATCGGCAAAAAAAGCCATACTGCCAATGTCCTTGCCAATTACAGTTTTGGGCAAAATAATTTTTCCGCCTGCTGCCTCAATCCTCTTAATCACCGCATCAATATTGGGGTTGGCATTCAGATAAATGACACAGCCATCCATGGAAGGTTTGTGCATGGGGCTTTGTGCAATAGCGCCATTGGCTTTGCCGCTTCCCATTTCGGCCGGGAAGGCGGCCATTTTCATACCCATCATGTCGGGCATATCCTGCAGTTGGATATTAAAGATGGTCTCATAAAATTTCTTTGCACGGGCAATGTCAGTTGCCGGAACCTCAAACCAGTTGAGGGAGTTGGTTGTTTTATCCATTGTTTATTTTTTTACTGAAAAGGATTGTTTGAATGGCACAAAACTATGGAGCATATGGCGATTGCGCCAAAGGCATTATTGCCAAAATGTGATGATGATTTCGCCAAACTCCATTTTCCCCCTGTTTTAGTTTATACATTTGTATTCAATAATTATTAATTAAAATCCGGGTTTAAAAATGCCAAATATGAAAGTTGCTATTCTCAATTTTGAAGGGGCAGTGGCCAGCAGTGTAGCGGGGCCTTATGATATGCTGGCTAAATTGCCAGGTATATCAAAATCGCTTGGTGTGAAATCAAAAACATTTTTTGACGTGGATATTGTGAATACGGATAACCTGGTTGCCAAACAGCCCTTTAATATGGTGGGTAATATTATGATGAGTGACAGGAAAGTATATGACCTGGTTTGTATTCCCGCCATGAATTTTACAAATATTGAAGACACCCTGCATCATGAAGCGGCCATGATAAAATGGATCCGAAAACAATATGACCGGGGAGCAGATGTTGCGTCAATGTGCCTCGGCGCCTTTGTATTAGCTTCCACAGGATTGCTGGATGGCAAACGGGCCACCACACACTGGATGGGCGCCGCTTATTTCAAACAACTTTTCCCGAAAGTTAAAGTGGAAGACGATAAAATAATTGTTGATGAAGGAAGGATCTATTCCAGCGGAGCTGCTTTTGCATTTACATCACTGATGATTTACCTGACTGAAAAATTCTGCGGAAGGGATATGGCATTAGCGGCTTCCAAAGTGTTTATGATACAGGTTCATGACAGCAGCCAGCATTCATTTTCAATTTTCAACCTGCAGCGTAATCATGAAGATTATGATATTGGCCGGGTGCAGGATCATATTGAAAAAAATTATGATGAACTCCTGACCATAAACGGGCTTGCTGAAAAATTCAATATGTCGTCAAGAACATTTATCAGGAAGTTTACAGCGATCACCGGGAACACACCATTGGAGTATATTCAACGGGTAAGAGTGGAAGTGGCAAAACGGTTACTGGAAAAAGGAAAGCTCACCGTTGAGCAGGTTTGCATGGAAGTGGGTTATGGAGATTTTGGTTTTTTTCGTAATATTTTCAAAAGACTAACCGGGCTTACACCGCAGGAGTATAAAAAGAAATACGTTCAAATGTTCAATGAGGCGGTGCTGGGCTGATTTCATTACGAAACAACTAATGGGAGAGAAGAATTATTTTTTTCATCTCCGCATTTTGAATCGTAGGCTATCCGGTGTATAGATAAAACCTGCAATTGCATCCATATCCGGGTTTCATCCGGTTTCAATGGTTTTTACGAAGCAGCCCGATCTCTTTTTTCAATTCTTCGATCGACTGCTTAAGCTGTTGGATCGCAGCAGCATCAGCGGAGTTCGTTACAGGAGCCCCTGTTTTGAGTTCTTTATTTTCTTTTTCCAGCCGCTCCACTTTTTCATTTAGTTCCTGTACGGATTTCACAAGCGGCATCACGAAGTCACTGTAACTAAGACTATAAAGTCCGTTGGCATTTTTAGGTGAGTGCACCCCGCTGAATTCATAACCGGCATCTTTAGCTGCTTTTTCTACATCCTGCGCCAGGAAACCGCTCATACGCATGTTTTCGATATCATACTTTCCCTGCCAGTCAGCTTCGTCAGCAAGTTTAGAAAAAGCATTTCTGCTTTCTTTACTGCCAGCGAATAGCAGGTCATGTTCCCTATGGCTGTTTATATTATATGTTACCGGCCGGAGACGGGTAATGAAAGCAAGTCCCGGTATATTATCCCGGATGTTTTGTTTGATGCGTTCATCACTATAGGTGCTCCACGGAACTTGTCCACCGATCCAAGTAACCGATGTGTTGCCCACTTCAACGCTATTACTCAGACTGGACGGACTACCTGTAAGAGCCCCGACTGCCGTATAATTGTTTAGATTTCCGGGAATGGATCCTCCGGCCGATGACCCAATTGCAGTATTAAAAAATCCTGAAGTATTTGAATAAAGTGCCCCGGCGCCTGTTGCAGCATTATTAGTTCCTATGCTGTTGGAGAAAAGAGCCTGAATCCCATCACCCGTATTAAATTGGCCGATAGTAGTATAGTATAGAGCCCTCTCGCCGGATGCAGTATTGCCATCACCTGAGGTATTGAAAAAAAGTGCTCTCGAACCAATAGCGGTGTTTCCTCCATTGACTGGGCTCTGGTCGTTCTGGTTATACAACGCACTGTCTCCAATAGCAACCATGCTACTCCCGGTTATATTTTTATATAATGCTGCCGAACCCATGGCTGTATTGTTGGAACCAGTGGAATTGCTAAGTAGCGCATCAGCTCCAACTGCAACATTATTTGACCCGGACAGGTTGCTGACAAGAGCTCTTGATCCCAACCCTACATTAAGTCCCCCAGTCGTATTGCTTGAAAGCGTATTAGCGCCCATGGCGATATTGTAGGAACCTGTTGTATTGACATTAAGGGCCCCGATACCCACCCCGGCATTCCCTGCACCCGTTGTATTATCTCCGAGCGCATAAACGCCAAGAGCGGTATTATCGTGACCGGTAGTATTCGATCTAAGGGTCTCAATTCCTATGGCGGTATTGCTGTTACCTGTTATATTATGGGATAATGCATTCGTGCCCATAGCAGTATTCTGAACTCCGGTTGTATTCATAAATAAAACTTTATAACCAACAGCCGTATTAAAGCCTCCGGTAGTATTAGCAGTCAGCGCCTGCATGCCCACAGCTGTATTGGCAATGCCGGTTGTATTTTCTGAAAGGGACTTATGTCCAACTGCTGTATTTGCTTCAGCGGTTGTATTACTGTTTAGTGCATTATACCCCATCGCCGTATTATAATTACCCGTGGTATTAGCTACAAGGGCGCCTGACCCGGCTCCGGAGTTTTGTGTTCCGGTAGTATTGGAGTAAAGCACGCCGTAGCCCAAAGCTGTATTCTCACGGGCTGTCGTATTCGAAAAAAGGGCTTCGTCACCTACAGCCGTATTAAAATTACCCGTGGTATTATTGTACATGGCCTGCGACCCAATGGCTGTATTCTGTATCCCTGTCGTATTCAAATTGAGTGCAGTTCGCCCCATCGATGTATTGTCCGAACCCGTAGTATTGGAATACAGAGATAAATACCCGGCAGCTGTATTGCTGCTGCCTGTTGTATTAAAAAAAAGCGATCCCTGGCCTACGGCCGCATTTTTGATTCCCGTGGTATTCCAGTACATCGATTGATAACCCCAGGCTGTATTGCTGGAACCAGTCGTATTGGAATGTAAAGCATCCATTCCTCCTCCCGTATTCTGATCTCCTGTGGTATTCTGGAAAAGTGATTGGTAACCGTAACCGGTATTACCATCGGCTGTGTTGGAGAAAAGTGACTGGTAACCCATGGCGGTGTTGAAAGAACCAGCAACGTTATTGACCAATGAACGCTGCCCGGCTGCCGTGTTATAATTACCGGTTGTGTTTGCAAAGAGTGCTGCTTGCCCGGTTGCCGTGTTGCTGCTACCGGTAGTATTTGAGTTCATTGCATTTGTACCCGTTGCGGTATTACTTATGCCGCCTGTGTTCAGAAAAAGTGAACGAACACCCACCGCCACATTATTCGAACCTGTAGTATTCGCCGCAAGCGCATCCACACCGATCGCCGTATTCGCCGTACCTGTTGTGTTCAAACTCAAACTATGGAGACCGAATGCTGTAAGTAATTTACTATCCTGGCCCAGTAAGCCTGCTGGCTGATTGCCCACCCTGAATACCAGTGGTTGCGCATCTATCGTACCAATAAAATTCGTGGCGGGATTCGTACCAGTATTGCCCAGCAATTTCCAGGCATCGTTACTGAATGGTGTGCCGGGTATCCAGGTGCTGCCATTCCACAGCAATGCCTGTCCACTCAACGGAGCAATTGGACTAATTGCTCTTGATTGCAAACCAGAAACAACCGGGTTAGGATAATTTCCTGAAAGATCACCTCCTGCATTGCCGATAGGAAAAGCGCTGGCTGCATGCAGGGCATACGGTACCGATGCAAGTTGTGCTGTTCCGATATTAAAGAATGAACTACCACCGTTAGGATCGATCTCCACCTGGATGAATTTATTCCCGACAGGCCAGTTCACGCCCGCTATATTACCCGTTACACCGGTGGCCCCGACACTGCCTACCTGCACATTGAACAATCCAAACGGATTGGTGATTACTCCTCTTGATTCCTGGTACACGGTTGCTCCCGATGCTGATGCATCATGAATGGTCAACCGCAATGTGATAGATTTATTCGCCAGTACATTACCCACACTGTTGCGGGCTACTCCCTGGTAATTGAATATACCTGGTGCCTGGCTATAACTACTGACCACCGACAAGAGTATAATTGTTATTATTAAGAAAATCTTTTTCATGTCTGTTGGTTTTATGTTTTTTGTATGGCTTTGATTTTATTTCTCATTTAGTTTGACCACTTTCAATCCGCTGTGGCGGATCACCTCAAGGTTATCTCCCGGGCGGTTAGTGTCAGGCTTCAGGTCCGCTACTACAAAGTATATTCCGTTGGGATACTTTGATATATCAAACAATTCGACACGGCAACAGCCATCATAGTGATAGCTTTTTGAGGACAATACCTGCCCTACCGAATTGATCAGCTGAAGGCTCATCTGGCCCGGCGTTCTTACAAAGAAGTCTACTTCAAATTTGCCGCTCGTAGGGTTGGGAAATAATTTATAATCCCCTTCATCAAACAGTACGGTGAAGGCTGAGTAGCCCAGCTTATCTGTACAGGGCTGAAGCACCCCTTGAGTTACAATTATTGAACTATCCGCTGGCGCAAAAGCCTGGATGAGCAGCAGCTCCCCAAAACTCCATTCATACCGGTAGTACGAGGAAGGATTGTCGTAACTGCCACCGGCTGTGTTAAAGATCGCCGGCACCACCCCGTTGACAGGGTTAAGAGAAGGTACCTGTGCACCAACAGGTAAGGAAATAAAAAAGAGTATCGCCACAAAAGCAGTTGTACGTGTTATTACCCGTAATGCAACTGAAGGGATAATCTTATTCATTTGTAAAAAATTTCATTTTATAGTAAAGAATCTATCTCAATCAATATCTGCAATAGTTTTCCTTTGTTTACATCCGCACCAAAATATTTAAGTGCATGCGGTACTATTAATTTTTTTTCAGCAGCATTGACCGGTTTGTTTTTTTGCAAATGATTTGGAATGAAAATAAATTGCAACCATTGGGCAAAATCGGCTTTGGTAATGCTGCTGCTGTCATCATAACCCTGTACCCATTCGGGTATATCTTTTTGCCAAAGCCCGGTATTTTTTAATTCTTCTTCCAGCTCGCTTGTCTTGATAAAAATGTTATTGGTCACTCCTGCTGCTTTTTGGTTATACTATAAATATAGACCCGGATGCAGATGGCCCGTTGCAGCACTTAGGTAACGCTGCCGGCCAATTAGGGTCAGGGTGATTTTTTTATCCAACGGTAAAGCAACAGTATAAAACAATGGGTTGATTAGGGAACGGAACATCCTGATGAGGGAACGTAAGCAACCCGGGGACTTATTGTATTATTTTTGCTGCTAAATCATTTCTATCCCTTTTAATAAACATACCACTACTTCATTTTTTTTGCTTTTTTTGAGCATAACACAACTGTATGCTCAAAGCAAGGATTATATATTCCGGCATATTACAGTGAATGATGGCCTGGTAAATAATAAGGTAACCGTTATTTGCCAGGACAGGCAGGGGTTTATATGGGCAGGCACGCAAGCCGGTTTACAGCGGTATGATGGCACCCGGTTTAAAAATTACCTCGCAGATATACGGGACACTGCTGCTTTGCAATCGGATTGGATAAGCGCCATTTTTGAAGACAGTAAAAACAGGCTGTGGATCGGTACCGACCACGGCGCCCCCTACATTTTAAACAGGAGTACCGGCAAATTTTACAATTATAATTTTCATACAACTGCCGGAAATAAAATAAACGGGGTGTGGAATTTTGCAGAAGATAAGGCCGGTAATATCTGGATGGCCGGCCACGATGGATATTACAAATTAAATGACGCAACCAATCAATTTGAAAAATACAATGCTACAATCGGCCTTGATAAAAATATAAAGACCGGGTATTTAACAATTGATAAGGACGATAATATCTGGCTGGCTACCACCGGGGGCGTTAAATTATATAACCAGCAGGAAAAGAAACTATATGGAAAAGAACACAACCCACTCCATAACCCCCTGTTTGATATAAAAGAAGGTGTTGCCAACATGGTGAGAAGCGGCAATTATCTATGGATCAGCGCCGGTTTTTACAGGATTGTTTACCAGTATAATTTTATGACCCGAAAATTAAAAGCATTTACATTTGACAAGCTGCCTTCAAAAAAACTGGGGCCTGATGTGCAAAAGGAAATTGTGGGTGAAATTTTTTGCCTGAAGAACGGGGAAACCATAGTTCCCCTAATGGAAAGGGGGTTTGCTGTTTACCATCCTGAAGCGGATAGCTTTTTTATTGTCAATGCAGATAACACAAAACAATATGCCTATCATACAAACGAAAATAATGCAAGCCGGATTTGTATTGCAGAGGACAGGGAGGGAAATATTTTATTGGGTAACGAAGCAGGAATAAGTGTTTTTAACCTGCAAAAGCAACTTTTCCAAACCTATGACCCCGGAGCCGAAAAAGGTAAATTTTTCCCCGAAGCTGCTGTCACAGATTTTTTGCAATTGAAGGATGGAAATATTCTTATTGGCTATTATCATGTTAATGGCGGTATCGTAAAAACAGACAGTACATTTCATTTTATTAAACATTATTTGATCAATGAGAACGGGAATAAAAATTCATACAGCAACCAGGTCTGGGGCCTGTTTAATGATGAAAAAGGTATTGTATGGGCGCCTAACCAGCGATACTCTATTTTAAAATTAAATCCCGTCACCGAAGCAATAACCGATGAAAAAGATTCAATACTCTCCGGGCCGATTGTTACCATTAAGCAGGACAGCCCGGATGTAATCTGGATCGGGCACTGGAAAAAGGGACTCGTGAAAGTAAATACTCTTACGCATCGCAAATATTTTTACACCCAATTCCTTTTTTCAGATTCAAATAATATAAAAAGGGTGCAAAGTATTTTACTGGACGGGGATAAAATATGGGTAGGTACGCTTCAAAACGGCCTGCAGGTATTTGACAAGAAGAAGGAAAAGTTTGTGAAGGCATTTGTTACTGATGAAAAAAACAAAACTGCTATCAGCAGCAATTCTGTTACGGATATTTTGCGTTACAACAGGGATACATTGATCATAGCAACAGAAATGGGGGTCAATATTTTTGATATAAAGAGCAACACATTCAGAGCCATCACGGTTAAAGAAGGGCTTCCTAATAATATTGTGCAGGCAATAATGGCAGATACTTTTGGGAACTTGTGGGTGGCCTGTGGCAGCGGCGGGTTTTGCAAAATAAACAGGCACAATTTCAACGTTACCGGCTATGATATAAATGATGGAATAACAGATAATTCTTTCACCAGTAAATTTTACCGGCTTTACAGCGGCAAAAC
This sequence comes from Chitinophagaceae bacterium, assembly GCA_041486045.1. Classification (GTDB taxonomy): domain Bacteria; phylum Bacteroidota; class Bacteroidia; order Chitinophagales; family Chitinophagaceae; genus JJ008. Next base: position 24,176 of record JBGPKR010000022.1, read on the forward strand.
GCTGATTGGTGTTTCAAGCGGTTTTATATCGTTTAATCCATCAGCATTTACTATATCCGATCCGCCTCCCGATGTGCTGGTAACAGGAGTACATGTTTTTGAAAAGGAGCTGATGATGGATTCCATATTAAAGAACCATCATCCCTTAACGCTTTCTCATAGAGAAAATTCGCTGCGTGTAGAGTTTGCATCCCTTCAGTTCTGGTCACCGGGCAGTATACAATATTTCTATAAATTAGAGGGAGTGGATAACGACTGGATAGCAGCCGACAAAAATCATACGGCCATTTATAACCAGCTAAAAGACGGTCAATATCTTTTTTCGGTTAAGTGCGCAAACAGGGAAGGTGTCTTTTGTATCCATACTACAGAATTAAAGATAATTATTAAGCCTCCCTTCTGGAAAACCTGGTGGTTCCTGTTAGCAGCATTTTCAGCAATAATACTTCTTGTTTATTCAGTATTGCAGCGGCGGATAAAAAACATCCGGGCTATCGGAAAAGAAAAATTAAAAGTGCAGGAACTGACAACGGAGAAGTACAGCATTCAGGCCCAGCTTTCCAAAGCCCGGTTGGAAGCGCTTCGCAGCCAGATGAACCCGCATTTTATTTTCAACAGCTTAAATGCCATACAGGAATGTATTTTAACAAATAAAACCGATGCCGCCTATGAATATCTTTCTAAATTTTCCAAACTGCAGCGGATGGTATTGAATAATTCTGAAAAAGAACTGATACCATTAAGCAGCGAAATAGAAATGCTCAGGCTATACCTTTCATTGGAATCATTACGCTTTAATAAATCTTTTACCTGCCATATAGATACGGCATCCATAACAGATACAGATGAGATAATGATCCCCTCACTGATCACCCAGCCATTTGTTGAGAATGCAATATGGCATGGCCTGCAAAATAAGGAAGGTGAAAAAGAGTTATTGATTTCTTTTAAGGAAATAAATGGCCGTATTATTATAAGCATTGATGATAACGGTGTAGGAAGAGAAAAAGCAGAACAGATAAAAAATGAAAAAATCACCAGTAATCAATATGCTTCCAAGGGCTCAGCGCTGTCATCCGGCAGAATTCTATTGTTAAACCAGCAATATAACACAGATATTAAGATAAGTTATATTGATAAAAAGGATCTGAAAGGAGTTGCCTCGGGCACAACACTGGTTATCACGCTGCCAAATAATTTATCAACTTTATATACCCGGTTATGATAAAAATCCTGATCATAGATGATGAAGCTGCTGCAGGCAATATTTTGAAAATATTGATTGAAAAACATATTGCCTCAGAAACCAGGGTTGCTTTCTGTACATCGGTCAAAGAAGCGTTGGAGCTGCTGCCTGCTTTTAAACCATCGCTTATCATGCTGGATATTGAAATGCCCGGCCTGAGTGGGTTTGATTTTTTAAACATGGTAACAGAAAATAATTTTGATGTGATATTTACTACCGCCTACGATCAGTATGCCATCAAAGCTATCCGCTTCAGCGCACTGGATTATTTGTTAAAACCAATTGATGTGCTGGACCTTCAAAATGCCATCAACCGTCATATTATAAAACAACAGCACCATGCCCCAAAGCTTTTAGTTTCTAATTTGATTGCCAACCTCCGGCATAAAGATCCTAAAGATTTTAAGCTTACATTATCTACCAGTGAAGGAGTTTTCTTTTATGATCCCCTGGAAATACTATACTGTGAAGGTGAAAACAATTACACCCGGTTTGTTTTTACAAAACATAAACCGATGATGGTTTCAAAAACACTGGGGGAATATGAAGATCTGTTAGCAGAGCATGGATTTCTTCGTATTCACAAATCGTACCTCGTAAACACAAAATATGTTTCAAATATTGACAGGGAAGGTTTGTTGCTGATGAGCGATGGCAAGCAACTCCCTGTTTCCAGACGACGGAAAGAAATAGTAATGCTCACCCTGAAGCAGCATTGATTGGCGGACCTCCCCGGAAATAATGATTTTGGTTTATATACCCCTTTACACGGTGATAAACCGTTTCCTAAGTAAAAGTACCCGTTCCTTCATTAAAAGTATTGTTTCCATAATTGCTGCATTTCCACCTTCCATTTTATCGCTTCTTTTGAAAATGAAATCAATATTTTCAAAACTGCCTTAAACTTTTTTTATGAATAAGCACAAATTTCAAATCCTGTTGTTGGCAATGTTAGCAATGATTGTCCTGACATTTTCACAATGCAGTAAAAAAAATGACACTGTGATAACACCTATACCAGCTAAAGGTGTTTTCGTTGGCGGTTATGAAAAAAACGGAACTACCTATACAGCAAAAATATGGAAAGACGGGGTGGCGTCTGATCTGACCAATGGAACGACAGTTGCAGGTATACAGTCAATTTTTGTTTCGGGTTCAGATGTGTATGCATGCGGTTATGAAAGAAATGCAAGCGGCATCCAAGTAGCTAAAGTATGGAGGAATGGGATGGCTACCTTATTAACTGACGGCACCAAAGATGCAGGTGCAACTTCTGTCTATGTTTCCGGAACAGATATATATGTAACCGGGGGCGAATCAAACGGAAGCTTATATGTTGCAAAACTATGGAAGAACGGAGTGGTTACCTCCTTAACCGATGGTACTAAAGAAGCTTATGCCTCTTCAGTTTTTATTTTGGGTTCAGACGTATATGTAGCAGGTGGTGAATCAAACGGAAGCTTATATGTTGCAAAACTATGGAAGAACGGAGTGGCTACCACCTTAACAGATGGTACTCACTATGCAGAGGCAGGTTCTGTTTTTGTTTCGGGTTCAGATGTGTATGTATGCGGTTATGAAAGAAATGCAAGCAACAAATCTGTAGCTAAACTATGGAAGAATGGAGTGGCTACTGCGTTAGCGGATGGTACCCAGCACACAAAATGTTTATCGATTTTTGTTTCAGGTGGGGATGTATTTTTAGCCGGTGATGAATCAAACGGATCATTCAGCTATGCGACAATATGGAAGAACGGGGTGGCTACCCACTTATCCTCTGCGGATGGTACTGCCAGTTCAATTTACATTTTGGGTTCAGATGTGTATGTGTCGGGATATGAATGGAACGGAAGCGTATATGTAGCAAAACTATGGAAGAACGGAGTGGCTACCTCCTTAACAGATGGCACTAAAAATGCATCTGCACTTTCGGTTTTTGTGAAATAATTTTTTAAATTAAAAAAACCCCGGCTGGCCGGGGTTAATATTTTAGAGATCGCCGGGTTTACCCGATGGCCTGCACTTGTATTTTTTCCTTCATCATTTCCCTTACTGCATCAATGATAGCCTGCGTATCGTAACCACATTCTTTATGCAGTTCCTTAGGAGTGCCATGCTCAACAATTTTATCGGGAATACCGAGAATGCGAATGTCATTCTTATAACCATGCTGCGCCATGAATTCCAGAACAGCACTGCCAAACCCACCTTCAATAGCAGCATCTTCTACGGTGATTATTTTTTCATATTCCCGGCTGGCTTCATGCAATAAGTTTTCATCAAGCGGTTTTGCAAAACGCATATCATAATGCCCGGGATTTAATCCATCATTTTTCAGTTCTCTTATTGCGGTAGCGGCAAAATTTCCAGGGTGGCCAAAAGAAAGAATGGCAATATCTTTTCCATCCTTCAATTTTCTCCCGCTGCCGATCTTTATTTCTTTCATCTCTGTTTTCCATTCCGGCATCACTCCTTCACCCCGGGGATAGCGGATAACAAAAGGATTTTTGGTTGAGTCTAATTGTGCAGTGTACATCAGGTTTCTTAACTCACTTTCATTCATAGGTGCACTTACGATCATATTGGGAACACAACGCATATAAGCAATATCATAACAACCATGATGGGTCGGGCCATCGTCGCCCACTAAACCGGCACGGTCAAGACAGAATATCACCGGAAGATTTTGTATGGCCACATCGTGCACCACCTGGTCATAAGCTCTTTGCATGAAGGAGGAATAAATATTGCAAAAAACTTTCATGCCCTGCGTGGCCATTCCTGCACTGAGGGTTACTGCATGTTGTTCGGCAATGCCTACATCAAATGCCCTGTCTGGCATTTTCTCCATCATGTATTTTAAGGAAGAACCCGATGGCATGGCAGGAGTGATGCCGAATATCTTATCATTCTTTTCTGCTAATTCAATAATAGTGTGGCCAAATACATCCTGGTATTTCGGAGGCTGTGGCAGATCAAATTTCTTTTTTTGTATCTCACCCGTTATTTTATCAAACAGGCCGGGGGCATGCCATTTGGTCTGATCTTTTTCTGCCTGTGCATATCCTTTTCCCTTCGTGGTAATGATATGCAGGATCTTGGGACCGGGAATATTGCGAAGGTCTTTTAATGTATCTACCAGTTTGGCCACATTATGCCCGTCGATCGGGCCAAAGTAACGGAGCTTTAATGCTTCAAACAGGTTAGAACTGCTGCTTACCATTCCTTTTAATCCTTCAACCAGTTTATGACCCATGGCACGGGTAAATTTTTTACCAACAGGTAATTTCCCCATCAGCTTCCATACATCATCCTTTACTTTATTATAAGTAGGAGACGTTGTAATATCGGTCAGGTATTCTTTTAATGCGCCAACATTCGGGTCAATGCCCATGCAATTATCATTTAAAATGATAAGCATGTCAGCATCAGCCACCCCGGCATGGTTCATTCCTTCAAAAGCCAAACCAGCTGTCATGGCACCGTCGCCGATCACAGCAACAACCTTCCGGTCTTTTTCGCCTTTGTACCTGGCAGCCATCGCCATTCCTAATGCTGCTGAAATGGATGTAGATGAGTGCCCGACTCCAAATGTGTCGTATTCGCTTTCACTGCGTTTGGGAAAACCGCTCAATCCCTTATATTTTCTGTTGCTGACGAAATTGTCCCGGCGACCCGTTAGTATTTTATGTCCATAAGCCTGGTGGCCAACATCCCAGACCAACTGATCATAAGGAGTGTTGTAAACGTAATGCAGGGCCGTTGTCAGTTCCACAACACCCAGGCTGGCGCCGAAATGCCCCCCATAAACGCTTACAACATCAATAATATACTGACGCAACTCATCGCATAACTGGTGCAATTTTTCCCTTGGTAATTTTTTAAGGTCGGCGGGAGAATCAATAGTCTTTAATAGTGGTCCGGGGATAATTTCCATTATTACGGTTTAGACGAGGTAAAATTAGTATTTTCCTCCCGATAGTCATCGGGGCGGCTCATTTTGTTAAAGATTGCCTAACAAAGCAAAAGGAGGAAAGTTGTGCCAGATCAATGATTTGAAGGGGACAAACAGACAAAACATCCCATTTGTAAAACCAATTCACCACTGGTATATTTATGGCCTGCAGGCAGCAGGGATTTGTTAGCTTTATACCCATGCAAAAGAAATGGAGACAATACTGGCTTTTTCAATTGATCGGGTGGGGAAGTTTTGCCCTCATCAATACTTTTTTTGCCTTTTCTTTTGATAAACTTAACGCTAATTACTTCTGGAGACTGGGAGTCTTTTTAGTGGTAGGAATTATTATTTCCCATATCATGCGGGAGATCATTACCCGTCTTGGCATCCTGCAGAAACATTTGAACAAACAGATCCTGCAATTTTTTGTGCTCACTTTTTGCCTGGCTTTAATTTCATCGTTTATAACCATAGAAGCATTGGACAGGGCCGGTCTTTTAAAGGCTGAAGATCAGCAATTGCTGGCAAGGGAGGGAGTTAGCTATTGGGTTAATAAACTGCTGATCGTTCTTTTTAACGCCTTTTCTTATTTTATTCTCTTCTTTATCTGGAGTCTTATCTATTTCATGTATCATTATGTTACCAAGAGCAGGAAACAGCAACTGGACACCCTGCGGCTGGAGGCGCTGGTGAAAGAACTTGAATTGCAAACCATCAAGGCGCATATCAATCCTCATTTTATTTTTAACTCACTGAACAGCATACGTGCACTGGTAGATGAAAACCCGCAACGGGCAAGGGCAGCTGTCACCGAATTGAGCAATATCCTTCGCAGCAGCATGCTGGTTGAGAAAGTGGAGACGGTCTCTTTAGGGAAAGAACTGGATATTGTAAAAGATTACCTGGCCCTGGAGAATATGCGTTTTGAAGACCGGTTGAAAATTGAATATGAAATTGATGAAGATACCCTGGATCAGCCGGTGCCGCCGATGATGCTGCAAACGCTGGTGGAAAATGCGATCAAACATGGTATCAGTAAACAGATAAATGGTGGTGTTGTAAAAGTGATATCTGATTTTAAAGGTGATTATCATGAACTGGCTGTTCAAAACACCGGTTCTTTAAATGGTTACAATAGCGGGGAGGAAGGCTTTGGTCTTTCCAGCACGACCAACCGGTTAAATTTATTATTTGGCGATAAAGCCAGCTTCGATATTAAACAAATCAATGGCTCCACGGTAGAAGCCAGGGTATTGTTGCCTGTACATGCAGGTTAAGGTTTGAAAATTTTTGATTACCGTTTATTTGGTTCGATTGATTTTATTACAAATGAATTTGTAAAATTTTGGGACTTTAACCTTAACCCTTTAACCTGAAACATAACAGCATGAAAGCGATAATTATTGATGACGAAAGACTGGCAAGGACCGAATTAAAAAAACTGTTGCAGGATTTTCCCGAAGTGGAAATAATTGACGAAGCTGCCAATGCAGAAGAAGGCATTACCAAAATAGAAAGCCAGCATCCCGACCTTATTTTCCTGGATATCCAGATGCCGGGCAAAACAGGGTTTGATATGCTTTCGCAATTAGAAAAAACGCCGCAGGTTATTTTTACCACGGCCTATGATGAATTTGCTTTAAAAGCTTTTGAAGTAAATGCGCTGGATTACCTGCTGAAACCGATAGAACCGAAAAGGCTGGCCGATGCCATTCAAAAACTGCAATTGACAGATCATAAGGAGGCAAAAGTTGAAGGTGAAAACTTTAACAACAGCATGCTGACAGAAAATGACCAGGTGTTTGTAAAAGACGGGGAACGCTGCTGGTTTGTGAAGCTGAGTGAGATCAGGTTGTTTGAAAGCGTTGGTAATTATGCCAAGGTCTTTTTTGGTACCAATAAACCGCTTATTTTAAAATCACTCAACGCGCTGGAAGAAAGACTGGATGAAAAAACTTTTTTCCGTGCTAACCGCAAACATATTGTAAATCTCCGGATGATCGATAAGATCGAGCCCTATTTCAATGGTGGTCTTTTACTGGAATTGAAAGGCAATGAAAAGATAGAAGTGAGCCGGAGGCAAACGGTGAAGTTTAAAGAGATGATGAGCTTGTAAGGGATTGGCAACAGGCAATCAGCAATAGACAATATGCGATTGCCTGTTGCCGGTTGCGAAATATCAGAGCAGACTAATAAAACAAATGAGATTCCGAATGAAGAAAATTTTCCTGGCGGGGTTGTTGATTTCAACAACCTCTTTTTTATTCGCACAAAAGATTGATGCGATCATCAATGCCAAAGAAGCAGAACGAATTGAGAGAACATTGTCGTCTGATGATATGCGGGGAAGAAAGACTTTCACGCCTGATATTGACAGGGCAGCTGATTTTATTGCTGCAGAATTTAAATCCATTGGTTTGCAAACCTGGAACAACAGCGGGAGCTATCGCCAGGAGTTTGCCCTTGTTCGCCCAAAATTCATCAGCGCTTCAGCTACATTCGATGGGGTAAACATTGATCAGAAAAATATTATGGTTGTTACCTGCCAGCCGGAACTGAAGATCGATCAGAATTCGGGCTATGAAATTGCGACTATAAAAACGGGGGGCAACCTGCGAAGAGAAGCTGCAGCATTTGTAAACGCAAAAAAGAACCTTGTTGTGTTGGTTGATGAAAGTTTTGCTGCTGACTTTCCAAGACTTTCATCATTGAAGCGATCCATTTTTAAAACAGACAAAAGCGTAGTGTTTGTTTTAAGCAACACAACCCCGAAAGATTTTGTGATCGGGGCCAGGCATGAGATCACTGAACAAAAACTGGCGAATGTGGTAGGAGTGATCCCGGGAAAGAGCAGGAAAGATGAGTATGTTGTTTTCTCGGGGCATTATGATCATCTCGGAGTTGGTAAACCTGTGGAAGACGATTCTATCTTCAACGGGGCTAATGACGATGCAGCAGGAACAACAGCTGTTATCATGCTGGCAAAATATTTCAAAGAATTGAAGAATAATGAAAGAACGATTGTGTTTGCAGCTTTTACTGCAGAAGAAATCGGGGGTTTTGGTTCACAATATTTTTCCCGGCAGTTTGATGCAGATAAGGTAATGGCCATGTTCAATATTGAAATGATCGGAACAGAAAGTAAGTGGGGAAAAAACTCAGCATACATAACAGGGTATGAGAAAACAAATATGGGAGAAATTCTTGCCAAAGACCTGGAAGGTACCGGGTTTACTTTTTATCCGGACCCTTATCCCACGCAACAATTGTTTTATCGTTCAGATAATGCTACGCTTGCAAGACTTGGTGTTCCTGCCCATACCATCTCTACTTCCAAAATGGATAGCGAACCTAATTATCATAAGTTAAGTGACAGTATTGAAACGCTGGACATGGATAATATGGCGATGATCATCAAATCAATCGCCCTTAGTTCGAAAAGTATCATTGCAGGAAAAGAAACGCCTACGAGGGTGAAGGTGGAAGATTTACATTAATTTTTTATCTGTCTATTTTATAAAATAATTAATTTTTCCCCTTTACTCAACTGCAAAAGAAAAAATAGTGACGCTGCCATCCATATTCCCCATACCCATGCCCATCAGGGTAAAAGCATATTCGCCGCTGGGTAATGTTTTATCTATTACAAGCTCCCAATAACCCTCCCGTATTTTTTTTACACTGAATGTGTATTTATCACCTGATTTTTGTTTTTTACTGCCAAATGGCATCATACCAGGGTTTTTTTGCAAAAGCACTTTTCTTTTACTGTTTGCCGATTCTACCTTATATAAGGTGATGGTGCTTGCCGGGTCATTCATGCCACCCATGCCTTCCATCATAGAAGGATCCATGCCATTTGCCTTCATCATGGAATCTCTTAGGTTGGAAGATGACGAACCTGAAGAAGCACCGGTTGAAAAAACAAAGGAAAGATTATTTCCACCATTTAACCGGGTAGTTGATTTTTCACCATCCAATATATATGCACTTTCCGAGCCGCCCATGCCCCCCATCTTTGCTTTACTTTCCATTTTCGAACTTCCTTTTTCAAGCCGCATTACCGAGTGGATGCTATCTTTTTTCAGATAATATACTTCCTTACTGAACTCGGGTTCAGGATATTTTTGTGCAAGCACAAAAA
>JBGPKR010000023.1:0-32744 GCA_041486045.1 Chitinophagaceae bacterium
GCAGGCATTTGTATTGGCTTTGTATGGTTAGATTTTTGCTTATGGTTTATTGATAAAAAACAATCATCCCGTTCAGCAATACAACATCCTTAAGATTTATAGAAGATCAATTCTTTTTATAGTTGAACTTTAAGACCGTCGCTACTCCCTCTCCGCCTTCATTTGAAATATAAAGATCACCATTGGGAGCAAAGGTCATCCCCTCCGGCTGATTATACATTTGCGGGTCAAGCCGGTACACCTGTTCTATCTTTCCGTTCTTATCAGCAATGGCGAGCAGTTTTCCTACTGAAGCCACAATATATAATTTGCCATTGACCGGGTTGATGGCTGCTGCTGATGGTTTGAACTCTGCTTTTTCATCCTTTAGCTTTTCTCTTATGTCTCCGATATTAATTATATATGCAGGTTCGGGGTCAAAGGTATTAGTGGCCAGGTCAAACCGGTAAGCATTCCGGATCTCATCTTTTTCATGGTTACATTGTTTGCAAAGCAGGATCAGCGAATGGCCGTCAGCATTGAGATACATGGTTTCAAATTCGTTCTTCTCTCCATCCAGAACAAATTCTTTTGTATTGAATGAACTGTCTTTTGTCTCCACCTGGACAATAGTGCCCGAACTCACCAGCATATAAATAGCAGTATCTGTATAAACAATATCTTCATAGTCCCCTTTGCCTCCAAATTTTACTTTGCTGATATTATCATTCTTGTTTTTGAAGTCAAAAGTGAAAATGTCTCCCTTCTCATCGTTTTCTCCAAGTATCAGGTCCTTACCCGGGATGTAAGCCATACCGGAAATCTCATGCAGGTGTTTTCCCAGTTCCATTTTTTCATCAGGCTTTGAGAAATTATACCCTGCATTGGCATATTGTGTTTGTCCGCTATCACTGGTAGCGATGTACCTAAAATACAGTAGGGTTGGTTTTGCAGTTTTTGCTTCATTGGAAATATACATATCTCCTTTTTGCTTAAAGGCTATTCCTTCCGGCTGCGGGAAAAATTTGGGAGAAAGTTTATAGACGGAATCAACTTTCCCGTCCAGATCAGTTATCACCAATTGACTGCTGGCCGATGACAGGATAAATAGTTTTTGCAGTACCGGGTTAATAGCCGCCGCTGAAGGTTGGAACTTTGAAGTTTTGAATGGCGAAAGCGCTGCTACTTTTGCAGCATCGATGCTGTACAGGGGCTTATTGTCAAAACCGATTGAATCCGGGTAAAAAGCAAAGGCGCTAACCGATCCTTCATCATCCGATTTGCAATTTTTGCAGATAAGCACTAACGCTTTCCGGGTGGGGTCGCTGTACATAGTTTCAAAATCATTAGTACCGGAAAGGCTGATCTTTCCAACTTCTACACCGTAAGCTCTGCCTGTACTGTCTTTAATAAGCTTTGTGATCATTCCGTCACTTCTCAAAATATATGGCACGCCATTAAAGATTGCAACGTCTTCATAATCGCCGTTATCGCCAAAAGTGGACTCCTCAGGTCTGAGTCCGCCATTTTCATCCAGATAAAATAACTTTCCCGATGCATCGCTGATAGCAAGAAAAACATTGTTTTTTGAGTCCCAGGCAATGCCGGATATTTCCCGGAGCTTGTCAAGGTCCAGTTTATAGGTAACTGCATTCGCAAAACTATAGTGGGGGGGTGATGCCAGCTTTCTTATTTTAGGCCGGCATGAAGTGATAGTCATGATCAACACCAGGGCGACGTAAGCGATCCGTACCGGAAAATTTAAAAATTTCATTCTTCTTATTTTGTTTAAATTTATCAAAAGTTATCTTTATAGCATGACGGAAAGCCAATTATTGATTTTACAGGATGCCCGGGCACAGGTAACAGACCTGCTATCGCACAAACTTAGTAAAGATATTAAGTTTCACACCCTTCAGCATACACAGGAGGTGGTGGTTGCCTGCGAAAAAATGGCAAAAGACCACCAGATATCTGATGACGACCGTTTTGCCCTGACCATCGCTGCCTGGTTTCATGATACAGGTTACATCAGCGGCAATGCTAAAGACCATGAAACGGTGAGTATACAATTGGCCACCGAATTTTTAAAAGCACATACTGCCGGGGATGACCTGAAAAATAAAGTAACAGGCTGCATCAATGCCACCCGGCTGCCGCAAACCCCTTCCACTACGATTGAACGGATAATATGTGATGCCGACCTGTTTCATCTTGGAACCGACGATTTTAAGGAGAAAAGCCGCCTGCTAAGACAGGAATTGATCGAATTTGGAGGAAAAGATGTATCAAAAAAAGACTGGAGGAAAATAAATATCCGCTTCCTGGAAGGACATCAGTATTTTACTTCTTATGGAAGAGAAAAACTGCAACCCGCAAAAGAAATACACCTGGCCGTACTAAAACAAAAAGAAAAAAATAATGGTGAAATGAAACCTGATAAAAAAGAAAAAGATAAACAAAAAGACAATGATGAAGTGAAACCCGATAAGAAAGAGAAGGATAAACAAAAAGACAAGGGCAAAGCTGCTATCCTCACCCCGGAGCAAGAGGAAGCCAAAAAGAAAAGGGATAAAGAAAAAGAAGCTGACCGGAGCATTGCAACTGTTTTCCGCATTATGGCGCAAAGCCATACCGGTCTCAGCCAGATGGCCGATTCCAAGGCGAATATCCTTATCTCTGTTAATTCCATTATTCTTTCGATTATGATCGGATCCTTATTTGAAAAATTAAAGACAGATCAGTACCTGCAGATACCAGTGGGTGTAATTACCATAGTTTGCGTGGCTTCTATCATTTTTGGAATATTGGCTACCCGGCCAACCGTTTCCCACGGAACTTTTACCAAAGAAGATATTGCCAATAAAAAAACCAACCTGCTTTTTTTCGGCAATTTCCATAATATGAGTCTTGAGGATTATAACTGGGGAATGATTGAAATGCTGAGTGATAAAGATTATATGAGTGCCAGTATGATCAAAGACCAATACTTTCTGGGAGTAGTACTGGCAAAAAAATACCGCTACCTGCGCATTGCTTATAATATTTTCATGTTTGGTTTAATTGCAACCATCATTGCTTTTGCCATTTCTTATATGCTGCCTGCAGCTACGGAAGTATATTGAAGTATGCCAATAGCTGATGCTATAACAGATCTGCATTAAAACAAAAAAAATCCACCAACTGTTATGGCGGATTTTTGCAGATATTTTTAGACGATATTAATTCATTCCCCCCAACATCTCTTCCAACTTCATCAGCAGTTCTGTTTTGGTAATGGGCACCCCGTGATTTTGTTGTACCCTTAGATACTATCTCCATGTTCCCAACAGCAATTGTTATAACACAGTGGGCCAAAGTAATATAACCGGCAGGCAATTACCTGGTCATAAGGCTTCTCCCTTGGCCAATAAATAAAATAGCTGTAATTTTTCATTGCTCTTTTTCTAAACCCTTTTGTTATGCGCCATTTAGTCTTTGCTGCATGCCTGGCACTACTTTGCACAACCGTAGCAGCACAAAAGAAAATTATTCATACTTCCAATGAAAAGAATATCAGCGGCAACTCTACTTTTCTCAACGAGGAGGGATTGAATAATAATCCCAAAGCCATCATCATTGTTGAGGCAGGTGGTAATACAAGAGCCGCCAACCCCCATCCTGTTGGCGCCTGGTATTCCGGTGGCCAATGGGCCATATTTAACCAGGACATGGCCGCCATGCCTGCCGGGGTTACATTCATCATCACCTGGAGCAATCCTGATGCGAATGCGTTTTATCAAAAATCATCAAAGGAGAATTTCAGCAATGGTAAAATGATCATCGATAACCCCTCCTTGAATAATAATGCTTCGGCTTCCTTCTTCATCTCCCAGGTCTGGAATCCGGAAGGTGTTGGCGGCGTTTACAATAATTCAGATATAACTGTTGAATATGACAAACAATTTGGGAAATGGGCTGTAAAAAATATGAATGGGGGCGGATTACCGGATGGATCGGCATATAATATTTTAATAACGGGCAAAGGAAATGCAAAAAACAACCCGGTGAATAATTACCCGGTTACTAATCCTGAAAAAAATAACGCGGATGAAATTGACAAGGCGGCTAAAAATAAAGAGATCGTTGATAAGACATCAAACCCCGTCATGAATGAAAAAGATCTTAAAAATATTGATATCAATAATAAGAATGTCAATCCAACAACTAATCCTGTAATTACTAACCCGGTTACTACAATACCTGTTGATGTACTGGTCAATGCTGATTTGCTGGCAAAAGCTTCATTTGGAACCAACTTTGGTTTTGAAAACCAGCTATTCAACTGGACAGCCACCGGAACAGCATTCAATAACCAGCCCGTTGAAGGTAATACAGTAATGAGTGAAAGGGTCCTGACTCAAATGTGGTATAATAACGGTGGTATTGGCGGGGATTACTGGAAGAGTATGCCTTACCCGATTGGCTTCAGAGAAACTTACTGGATAGGCACTTATGAAAATGGCAATGGTGATGCGCCAACCGGCACACTTACATCACTTCCTTTCAGAATAACAAAAAGATACCTGCATTTTTTATTGGGCGGCGGCAAGGATATTAACAGACTTTATATAGAACTGCAGGTAAAAAAATCAGATTATGAAGCTGTGTGGGGTACTGGCAGAAGAGGATTTTATGGTGATACAGATGATGGATTTACCCGTGTGGTACGCATTACCTCTTCGCTGAATTCGGAAGAGCTGTTCCGTTATTATTTCGATCTTGGCAATATACTGAACAAGCAATTTGAAAACAAAACAGTACGAATACAAATCGTTGATAATGCAGCAGGATCATGGGGACACATTAATGCAGATGATTTTCAGCAAAGCGATAACCTGAACAACTTCATGCAACTGAATCGCAGCGGCTTTACTCTCTATGCAGATAATGATGTGCCTGTATGGGGTTTCTTTGATAGCCATGCCCACCCGGCAGCAGATGAAGCTTTTGGCAAAAAATATTATGTCGGAAAATGTAATACTTCGTTAGAACAAACATGGTCCAACCTGCTTTGCTTCCAAAATCATGCTTCCCCTCAAAATCATACATACACAGATGAATTTACTGGTGCTTTTGATCCACATATAGTTGGTGTTGGTGGTTGGCCGTATATGATCGGGTATCCAAGATTTAATGGCAAGATGCACCAAAAATACCAGGCCGACCTGATAAAACGGGCCTGGCAGGGCGGACTGAGAATTCTCTGCGCCCTAGGTATAAATAATATGTACCTGACCTCAAGGGCTTTAGGACATGGAGATAATGGCGAGCCTTTAGATGATGAATCTGTCCTTTACCGGCAAATAAATATTGTAAAAGAAATGGCAAGGCAAAATAATGACTGGATGGAGATTGCTTACACTCCGGGGGATGCCAGAAGGATAATCAAAGAGGGAAAATTAGCCGTAATCCTGGGAGTAGAAAACGATTTATTTGGAAATTTCAAATCCCCGGATTGTTCATGGGGTGACCGGAATGGAGACAGACCATTAGTAACTATTACAGAGGCAAATGCAGAAACATTGCTGGAAAATAAACTCAATGAGTATCGCAATCTTGGATTAAGGCAAATTCTTCCCATGCATTACCTGAGCAAACCCTTTGGCGGCACAGCCGTTTTCAATGGAAATACTTTTTTACCCCAGATTACTTTTTATGATCATGTGAATGTAAAAAGTGGTGTTGAAGACAGACTTTGTTTTAGTCTCTATGAAGATTTTCCTACCGGCCCTGCTTTAGTTGGAAATTTTATGTCTTATGCCGCATATGCTGCACGCATTATAAAACAGGATGAGGGCGCAGAAATAAGTATGGCCAATGCAGAGGGGCTTTCAACTATTGGAAGACTTTTGTTTAATAAATTGATGGATAAAAAATTCATCATCGACCAGGAGCATATCAGCTATATTTCCAAACGGAACCTGTTTCAGATTTCAGCTGCCCGGCAAAACTACCCGGTGATAGCTTCCCATTGTGACCCGCAGGGTATTGCCTTTACCTGGACAGGGAGACCTTTACGATTCAATGGCGGCAATGGTGAAGAAATAAGGAATTTCAATACTTCCAACATTCATTATGCAGCACATGAAATGGAATTAAATGATGAAAGCTATACAGGCATTAGTCAGTCTGGTGGAACTATTGGTGTTTTCCTGTCACTCAACCATAAGCAAAAATACACTGGCTCAATGGGTGATATACCTAATGATTGCCCGGGATCGACAAAAACTTTTGCGCAGATGTATTTGTATTCATTGGATAAAATGAATGGAAAAGGTGTTGGCCTCGCCAGTGATCTTCCAATGATAGATGCCATTTGCCCCCGCTTTGGTGTTTTCTCCGCCTGGGGATTAAAGTCAGAAGTAGATGATATTTTAAAAGTCACCAGAAGAACACAAAACAGGTATGCGCAAACCAATGGTGTACGTTATGATGTTGTCAGCGCCAGTTATGATGCTAAACTGTTTCAGTATAGCGATCTCCCTCTCTGGGAAGAAGATGCTTTTAAGGCCCTTGCTGCCTGGGATGACGGAGCTAGCCCATTCATTAATGAACGTTTCATTTCCCTTAGCCGTGAGACATATCATGAAGACAGAATAAGGAGTTATGCAAGAGGATTGTTTGCTGATAACTTTGGTCAATTACGCACATGCTGTGGTGACACACCTTTTGAAGAAGCGGCTATGTTCTTACTCAAAAATAATGTCACCGATATTTATAATGGATTACCCTCCGGATTCTGGAGAGATCATGTGAACGATGTAACAAGAGTATATAATGATTTAAGGCCTGTATTTACAAATTGGAAAGCCAAGACCGGGAATAACGAGCCATTGCGCCGTTGTATCACCGGCAATCGTTACTGGGATTTTAATTTAGATGGGCTGGCGCACTATGGCCTGCTGCCGGATCTTTTACAGGATCTAAAAAATATCGGGCTGACAACGGTACAACTGGCGCCGTTGTTCGGAAGTGCAGAAGATTATATTAAGATGTGGGAAAAAGCTGACCGTTAAACACAATCAATTTTTACCCCCCAGCATTTCCTCCAGCTTCATCAGCAGTTCTGTTTTGGTAATGGGAATACCCATTATTTTATTGTAGCCTTTAGCATCCACAAAATATACATCCCGGATGATCCTGATCAGCTGGCCGTTGTTGATCTCGGGAATTAAAACGGTTTCAAAGTTTTTAATAATCTCGCCCAGGTTTTTCGGAAAAGGACGAACATAGCGCAAATGTGCATGGCTGACCGCATGACCCCTTGCCTGCATTTCGGAAACGGCAGATTTGATGGCGCCATAAGTGGAGCCCCAGCCCAATACTAAAATTTTCCCTTTGGCCGGGCCACTGTCCAATTGTTGTTCCGGAATATAATCGGCAATCCTGTCGACTTTGGCCTGTCTTGTTTTTACCATGAGCTGGTGGTTTTCCGGTTCGTAGTTTACATTCCCGGTCATATCCTGTTTTTCAATACCACCGATCCGGTGCTCCAGCCCGGCAGTTCCGGGAATGGCCCATGGCCTGACAAATTTTTCATCTCTTTTGTAAGGCAAATATTTTTCTTCCCCTTCATCTAATCCTTTTTTAAATGAAACTTTTATTTCGGGCAGATCCTTTGTTTGAGGGAATTTCCAAGGTTCGGCTCCGTTGGCAATATACCCGTCACTTAAAAATATCACCGGGGTCATGTGTTGTACAGAAATTCTTACCGCTTCATACACCGCATCAAAACAATCGGTTGGTGTACTGGCAGAAACAATGGGCATCGGGCATTCCCCATTTCTTCCATAGTATGCCTGCATTAGATCACTTTGCTCTGTTTTGGTAGGTAAACCCGTAGAGGGCCCGCCCCGTTGAATATTAATAATGATCAATGGTATCTCCAGCATCACGGCCAGCCCCATGGCTTCTGCTTTTAATGCCATACCCGGGCCGGATGTGGTGGTAACTCCCAATGCACCTCCATATGCAGCCCCGATAACTGAAGTGATGGCAGCGATTTCATCTTCAGCCTGGAAAGTTCTTACACCAAAATTTTTATACCGGGCCAGTTCATGAAGAATGTCTGAGGCAGGTGTGATGGGATAGGAACCGAGGAACAAAGGCAACCCGCTTTTTTGCGAAGCTGCAATCAACCCGTAAGCAACAGCCTGGTTACCCATTATGGAACGGTAAGAGCCGGGGGTCATTTTTGCTTTCTCTACTACATAAGTGGTGGTGAAAGTTTCAGTGGTATCGCCATAATTATACCCGGCCTGTAATGCTTTTACATTGCTTTCAAATATTTCGGGTTTCTTCCCAAACTTATCTTTCAGAAAGCCAATGGTACTTTCCATGTCCCTGTTATACATCCAATATAAAAAGCCCAGCACAAACATATTCTTGGCCCTGTCCTTTTCTTTCATACCCATTGTAATATCCTTAAGAGCTTCCCGGGTCATTTTTGTCACGTCCATTTTTATCACTTCATAATTGTCTAGGCTGCCATTCTCCAATGGATTTTCTCCTTCGGGATAATTGGCAAGGCGCAGGTTCTTGGCGTCAAAGCCATCCGTATTGGCGACAATTTTTCCACCCTTTTTAAGACCGGTAAGATTAACTTTCAATGCAGCAGCATTCATAGCTACCAGTACATCACAGGCATCCCCGGGTGTGAATATCCTGTCGCTTGAAAAGCGAAGCTGGTAGCCACTAACACCTGGCAGCGAACCCTGGGGCGCCCTTATCTCCGCAGGAAAATCAGGGAAGGTTGCCAGGTCAATTCCCAGCAGTGCGGTGTTGTTGGAAAACTGCGTTCCGGTTAATTGCATACCATCGCCGCTATCGCCGGCAAATTTGATAACCACATCGTGTAATACTTCCTGTTTCCTGTCCATAGTCAATTATTATGCGGCAAATTTAAAACAAGTTAGGCTTGGTTGATAAACTGATTTTAATCATATAATTTTTGCCGGCAGCCTTAATCTGGCCAACAATTTTTAAATTGCCCCTACAATTATTCAATATGAGAAAAGATCTGGCGCTGTTGTTATTTATCGGGCTTTTGCAGCCTGGTTTCCTCATGGCTCAGGCCGATGAAGACATTTTTGAAGCCAACCGCCTGAAAAAGGTTTTTCCCGATGACCGGGTAGTTGCTACTACGGTTGAAGAAGAGTATACTTTCGATAAGGGGCGCAGCGATGATAAACTGCCGGTGGTCACCGCCACCAAAAATACGGGCATCACTTTCCTGGCATTGCGGGAAAGAGCCGGCATCCAGTATTTTGATTTTTATAATTCTTTCTGCAAGATCACTTCATTCAAACAACTGGAAAAAGTGAAGGGAATGTTTGGTATGAAAAAAAATTACAACGTTGGTTATGCCATTGACCGGTCAGCCAGTTCCAGCGATTATTTTTCTGACGACAGCCGGGTAAAATATTTCAACATTGGCTTTACCGGCTACGGTGATGTGACAAGGGTGGAAACAGAGAAAAAGTTTTTCGACAGTAAATATCTTACCAGCATTTATTTTCATTCCTGGTTTCCCGCCAAAGAAAAAATCGTCCGCATTGTAGTGCCCGACTGGTTGCAGCTTGATATCCGGGAATTCAACTTTGCTGATTATAAAGTAATAAAACAAAAAAGCCAGGAAAAGAATGCAACGGTTTACACCTTCAAACTCCTAAATCTGCAGGCCATGAAGTCGGAGAGCAGGTCTGTCGGAGCTGCCTTTACCTGGCCACACCTGGTGTTGCTGGTAAAATCTTTTTCATACGATGGCAAAACAGAAAAAGGCTTTGGCGATGTAGGTGATTTGTACAACTGGTATAAGTATCTCTACAAAAAATGTGTGAACAAGCCGGATGAAATGAAAGCCAAAGTAATGGAACTGGTCAGCGGCAAAAAGAATGATATTGAAAAAGTAAAATCCATTTTTTACTGGGTCCAGGATAATATCCGCTACATCGCATTTGAAGACGGGCTGGCAGGTTTTGTTCCGGCCTCTGCCCAGGAAGTGTATAAAGCTAAATACGGAGACTGCAAGGGCATGGCCAACCTGATGACAGAGATGCTGAAACTGGCCGGGCTGGAAGCCTACCTGACGTGGATCGGCACCCGGCATCTTCCCTATGATTATTCATTGCCTTCCCTTTGCGTGGACAATCATTGCATCAGCACCGTTATCATCGGTGGTAAAGAATATTATCTCGATGGCACCGAAAAATATATCCCGTTTGGTGATTATGCCTGGCGGATCCAGGGCAAAGAAGTGCTCATAGGCAAAGGAGATAACTACGATGTAAAAAAAGTGCCTGTACAGGATAAGGATAAAAGCAAGATCCTGACTCAAACCAATTTCCAGTTAAAAGATAATGTACTGACCGGGCATGTAAAAGTGACACTGACCGGTGAACAGCGAACCAGTTTTCATCAATATTACCATGACCTGCCCAATGACGATAAGAAAAAACTGGTTCAGCGATTCCTGGAATTCGGCAACAAGAATCTTGTTGTATCCAATGTAAAAACATCCGACCTCGGCGACCGGGAAATCCCCGTGATCATAGAAGGAGATATTGATCTGAGCAATTATATAATTACAGAGGACAAAGAAGTTTATGCAGGTATTGATTTTTTCCCGAAAGACCTGAGTGGCATTATTCCTGATAAGGACCGCCAGCAAGATTATGCGCTGCACTCCGCTTATGTAATGCAGGATGAAACTGAACTGGTATTACCTGCTGGTTATAAAGTAGTATCATGGCCTGCTCCCATCAATGAAAAAGCAGATGATTATGAAGTGACGGGTTCTTATACCCCAAAAGATAATAAGGTCATTTTTAAAAAAACGCTGGCTTTTAATACCGGCCGCATCCGCAAAGCAGATTTTGAGAACTGGATTTCGTTTACAAAGAAGCTAAAGGACTTTAATAGCAATCTTATACTCATAAAGAAACCGTGATGATCATTTAAAGTCAAACAATCGAATATGAAGCAACTCATTTATATAATCACATTCACATTTGTCAGCTTAGCAGCTTTCGCACAGGACGATGATACATTCAGCCCTTCCAAACTGGAGGACATTGCAAAAAATATGAAAGCAGTCTGGAATGATGCCGATCCGGATTTCGCCGTTAGTGCCATACCGGAAAAATGGAAAGATGAAAGCGGCGTCATCATTGCCCAGAAAACAAGATTTTCATTTGACAAAGATGCCAACAAGCTGGCTGTATATGAAATCACACGCCGGCGGATCAAACTGAATGACAGGGATGCAGTGAATTCCTATTCATCCGTTTATTTCCGTATCGGTTCTTCCAATGACGGCGCCGGGATTAAAATCTTCAAAGCAAACGGGACGGTACAGGATGTATCGCTTCGCAATGCCATCTACGTGGAAGATAACAGAGTCATCCCTTCCACCTTTCAGCCTTATATCGGCAAAGTCAGAACTTATTTAGATAAAAGTAAAAGCAAGGTTACCTATTATAAGGTTGCTGTTCCCGATCTTGATCCGGGTGATATCATTGACTATGGAACCATTTTTTATGATGACAACACGGTAAAGAAGATGAGCTTTATTGAATTTGATCCCATTTATTTTGTCTGCACAAGAGAATACCCTGTTATCGCACAAAAATTTGAGATAGATACCGATGATAAATCATTTGTAAACTCCAAATCCACGATGGGCGCCCCGCTTTTCAAAGAAACGGGTAATGCCAATGCTGATTATAGCTGGGAGGACCGCAACCGTGAAAAGCTGAAAGATACCCGCTGGGTAAACAGCCTGGTGGAATTGCCCATGGTAAAGTTCCAGATCGTTTTCTCAAGAGTGGAGAACCGTTCAGATCTTTTTATCGGCGATAAAGGCGAGCTGAAACAAAATATCAGCCCGGAAGAACTGGCAAAAAAAATGAACATCCTGTACAACAAACTGGATGGCTCTTTTTATTATAGCATGGCTAAAGCTTACCTGAAGCAGATAGGTTATGCAGATCTGCGGGAAGAGGATTTTATCCAGAAAACATATTATATACTCCGCCATATGTCGCACTTCAGGGACGATGGAATTTCCAGCGAATTATTTGCTTCCTGTTTTACCCAATGCCTTGAGCTGCGCAAAATTCCTTATGATCTTATCGTCACCACGCCGGCCACACTCACCAGGCCTGAAAATATTATTTTCAGGACAGAACCCGAATGGATGGTAAGGGTAAAAGGAAAATATGTTTTTAATGCCACCATGTTTTCCAACCCCTATGATTTTAAGGAAGAATACCTGAACACGCCGGCTTATATCATTTCCCTGGGAAAAAATCCAACTGCCACACCCGTTACATTACCTGCCAGCAATCCTGAAGAAAATATAACAACCAATACCATTACTGCCTCCATAGATACCAGCGGCAGGAAAATAACCGTGGTCCATCAAAAAGCCATCACCGGGCTTAGTAAACAATTTTATAATGTTCAGGCCCTGATATACACCAATGCCCTGGACGATGACTACCGCAGTTATGGCGGCGAAGATGATGTAAGAGGGGGCATGAAGGGTGTTATGCTGGATAATTATGAAACAAAACTCCGGGAAAGGAAGAAAGAAGATAAAGTCAACAAACTGGAGTACATGAAAAAGGCCATGACAGATGATTATGATAACATCTCTGCCTATTCTGAATTTACACTCAACACAGACGGTCGCACCTGGCGCAAGCAGGAACTGAACTATACCAATAAATTTGAATTGGGTGATATGATAAAAATTGCAGGCGACAATTTACTGGTTGCTGTGCCCGGTCTTATCGGTGAACAGCTTTTTGTGGTGCAGGATGAAAGGATAAGAGAAGAGGATGCCTGGCTCGGTTTCCCCCGCAGCCTGAGAAACGTTATCAATTTTACTATCCCGGCAGGATATAAAGCAGTAGGCGTACAAAACCTGAACATGAATATTGATAATGAAGTAGGAACATTTGCGGTGCAGGCATCGGTGGAAGGAAGCACTTTAAATATCCTGGTAAAAAAACTATACAAGCAAATGATAGTGAAAAAAGAAGATTGGGCTAAGCTGCTACAGATGCTGGACGCGGCATTTAATTTTTCGCAGAAAAAGATCTTGCTGAAGAAGATGTAGAAAAAAGTTATTGGTTATTCTGAAGGATGTTTTAATGATTTGTATTTTTCATATGCCCGGGTAATGTATTCCTGGAGATCATAATCAGAGGCGGTTAATACAAATTCGTATTCAGGCCGGTGTTTCAGCATAAAATTATCCAGGTCTGCCCCATCGAGTCCGGTTAGTTTCTTTACAAGAAGTTTTGTAAACCGGTGATCAATAAATTTACTTTTCTCTTCCTCCATTAACCTTTGTTTAAAACTCATCATACTCCGGATTTTCCTTTTTTGAAATGCCCTGATCAATTCGTCCAGGTCAACTGTGAACCCGGTGATGCCGATTGATGTAACTATACTGCTGAAAGAAGGTTTCTGGTAATTAAAAACTTTGGCATAATCAATCCTGTTCTGAATGGAGTCAAGCCGGTGGTCCCTTGGTTTTATTCGTACTTCCTTTAAAATGGGAATCCCGACTCTTAATGAAATGTCGAATTGAGGATAGCTGATTATTTCAATTACCGGAAATTTGATCGTGGGCTTACCCAGGTAGCTGAACCAGATAGAATCTTTTTCACTGACACTGATTTCATAATGCCCTTTTTTATCAGTGGCTGTTCCTTTTCCTGAAGTGCTTAATACACTGGCAGCTTCAAGAGGAAAAACGCCGCTGCTGTCATATACAGTTCCGGTTATTTTCAATTGGCCATAGGTCTCACCTGGTATAAGAAGCAGGCCGAAACAAGCCAGGTAAAATATTTGCAGTGGTCTTTTCACTGAGTAAAAAACAACCTGTCTAAGTAACAAAAGAAAATGCAAACATTATTCTAAATATTCCGGATAACAGCTTTTGTCCTGCATTCCTTACCTCCTCCCTCTATCAAATTCCCGAAACCACCGGTACGCTTCCTTCTTCTTTACAGTGCCGAAGCCTGATGCAGCTTCAATTTTTCGCAGAAAAAGATTTTATTACAGAAAATTTATGACATTCGTCCCAGCCTGGTTAGTTGCTTCTCTGTATATACTCTACTTTTACAGCTAAACCAATTGCCATGACTAATTCAAAAAGAATGCTGCTGAGCCTGTTTTTAACGGGCTTTTTTTATTTGGCAGCCCCGGGCCAGTATAAACTGACCGATCCCTTGCCAACAAACCCGGATGTAAAAGTGGGAAAGCTTTCCAACGGCCTTACCTACTATATCTGTAAAAATTTAAAACCGGAAAAGAAAGTGGAACTGCGGCTTGCCGTCAATGCAGGTTCCGTATTGGAGAATGATAAACAGCAGGGCCTCGCTCACTTTATGGAACATATGGGTTTCAATGGTTCTACACATTTCCCAAAAAATGAACTGGTGGATTATTTACAAAAGTCAGGTGTAAAATTCGGAGCCGACCTGAATGCCTACACCAGTTTTGATGAAACGGTTTATATACTTCCTGTTCCGACAGATGATCCGAATGTGGTGGAAAAAGGTTTTACCGTACTCGAAGACTGGGCCTTTAATAATTTGTTTGACAAAAAAGAAATAGAAAAAGAAAGAGGCGTGGTGCTTGAAGAATCGCGGTTACGCAAGGGATCCTTTGAAAGAATGAGCCGCCTGTATTACCCCCGGTTATTTAATGGCTCTAAATATGCTGACCGGTTACCCATCGGAAAAGAAGATATTTTAAAAACATTCAAACCCGAAACATTAAAAAGTTTTTATAAAACATGGTACCGTCCCAACCTGATGGCAGTAATAGTGGTTGGTGATATAGATCCTGCCGAGGCAGAAAAAAAGATTAAAGCTCATTTTGAAAAATTTATCAATCCTCCCGGTGCTCCGGCCCGGCCCTCTATTATTCCCATAAAGGCCCGAACAACACCTGAGGCCATGGTGCTGACAGATGATGAAGCAACAAACAGCTTTTTACAGATATACAATTTTGTAAAACCGGCCCCAATAATGAAAACCTGGGGTGATTACCGGAAAAATATGCTTGAAAACCTGGTAAGTTCTCTCATCAACCAGCGACTTTCTGAACTGACACAAAAAGAAAATCCTCCTTTTCTTTTTGCAAATACAGGTTATGGACAATTTCTTCGGGGATACAGTTCTTTTAATTCGTTTGCTGTACTGAGCAAAGGATCGGTTAATGATGCTGTTGATGCACTGATAGAAGAAACCAACCGGGCCCGGCAATTCGGTTTTTTACAAACCGAACTGGACCGTGCCAAAGCCAGCCTGTTGAACGGGGCAGATAAAGCATTAAAAGAAAAAGACAAATCAGAGTCCGGCATGATCGTGTCACAATATGTCAGCAATTTTCTAAATGGTACACCTGTCCCGGGTGTACAGCACCGCTATAATTTTATTAAAGAAGTTTTACCCACCATCTCCCTGGCAGAAATAAATGAAGTGGCAAAAAATATGCCTTCCACCACAAATGCTTTTACATTGCTGCAGGCGCCAACGGGTATGAAGGATCAGCTGCCTGATAATATTAACCTGCTGAAAGAAGTCGTTGCAGCCACCGGCAAGCCAGTAAAAGCCTACGAGGAAAAAGTCGTGGCTTCAGCGCTGCTGGATAAAGACCCGGTTCCCGGAAAAATTACCGGGGAAACCAGGAATGAAAAATTAAACACTACTGATTTTACACTCAGCAATGGTATTACCATCAGTATTAAACCAACCACCCTGAAAAATGATGAAATATTGATGGATGCATGGCGCTGGGGTGGTTTTCATAAATACCCTGTAGCCGACAAACAAAACGCCACCTATGCCGCTATCATTATCCAGCAGATGGGAGTAAAGGACATGGCGCCCATTGAACTGCGGAAATTTATGGCAGGAAAAACTTTTTCAGTTACTCCTTACCTCAACGCCGATGAAGAAGGCATTGAAGGAAGAAGTAGTGTAAAAGATTTTGAAACCTACCTGCAGTTAATGTACCTGTATTTTACACAACCCCGCAAAGATGAAGGCCTGTTCAAATCTTTTATCAATAATCAAAAAGCATCGCTTCAGTTTTTGAGTAAAAATCCCCAGGCTTCTTACCAGGATACCTTACAAAAAATAGTTTACAATAATAATCCCTGGGCCGATGGCATCCCCAAACCCGAAGACTATGACAAGATCAACTTAGACCGGGTGATGAACATATACCATGAAATCTTCAGCAATGCACAGGGTATGCATTTTACTTTCCTGGGTAATATTGATCCGCAGCAGTGCAAACCCCTGCTGGAAAAATATATCGGCTCGTTGCCAACTGCGCCAAAAGAAAATACCTATACTGATGTTGGTATGCGGCTGCTGAAAGGATCAACAGAAATTACCCTTAAGAGAGGAAAAGAACCGCAGGCCATGATCAATCTTATGTTTGAAGGGGAAACCCAATACAACCGGGACAACCGTCTCCAATTAGCAGCGTTATTGGAAGTATTGAATATTAAGATCATTGAAAAACTCCGGGAAGACATGAGTGGAATGTATGGCGGCGGCATGAATGGTTCGGTTGTAAGTCGTCCCTATGAACATTACACTATCAATGCTACTATTCCCTGCGGACCAGAGAATGTAGATAAACTGACAACAGCTTTACTGGATATCATTAAAACCGCTCAGGAAAAAGGTATTGAGCAAAAAGACCTTGACAAAGTAAAAGAAACATGGAAAAAACAATATCATGTAAACCTGCAAAGCAATGACTTCTGGCTTGAAAACCTGTCTAATTCATTCATCAACCGGGACAACCCGGAAAATATTCTGGATTATGAACAAAAGATAAGCAGCATAACCATTGAAGATTTACAAAATGCAGCCAAAAAATTTCTCACACTGAATAACATGGTAAAATCGGTGATGTATCCTGAAAATTCGCCGGTGAAAGAAGAAGTTAAAAAATCATTGAAAGGATTTTAATCTTCAGGTTAAGGTTGCCAATCTTTGAAAGGTTGGCAACCTTTCTTTTAATCTTTCTTTAACCATCAAAAGCAATACATCTTTCTATTTCCTGTTTAATTTCAACCCGGATTAAAACTACCACCCACTTATCATGGAAACACCTGCCGCCAATGATGAAGGCGAACCTGCCGGCTCAAAAAATCAATTTCATTTCAGCATCTTATTCCTGTCTGTCCTTTTATTATTCTTTGCCTCCTGCAAACAAGCAAAAAAAGAAATAAAGAAAGAGCAACCTGCGATCGACAGTACAGTTATCAAACAACATCAACAACACAGAAAAGATTCCCTGGCAAAAGTGGCTGTTCCTAAAAAGAAGATCTATCTCACTTTTGACGATGGACCCAATAAGGGCACCATGAACGTGCTGAATGCGGTGAAAGAAGACAGTATCCCCGCCAGTTTTTTCATCGTAGGTACACATATGGACGATAGCCCCGAACAAGCAGCCACCTGGCAACAATTAAAAGCAGACAGCGCCATTGAATTATGCAACCATAGCTATACTCATGCATTCAACCATTACACAAAGTATTATCAGCATCCGGGTGAGGTGATAAAAGATATTGAACATAACCGGCAGGTACTGGACTTCGATAACAATATTGTCCGTATGCCCGGCCGCAATGCATGGCGGATCGATTCTGTCAACCACACGGATATTAAAGAAAGTATAGCCGCTATTGATTCTGTTCACGATGCCGGCTTTGATGTAATGGGCTGGGATGTGGAATGGATGTTTGATCACAAAACTTTATCGCTGGCAACAGACACCGGTCTGTTGCTGAGGCAAATTGAAAATATGCTGGAGACCAAAAAAACAAGAACTCCCGGTCATCTCGTCCTGCTGGCGCATGACCAGTCATTTAACAGTGAATCATCCGTTGAACAGTTACATTATTTATTCCGGGAGTTAAAGAACAACCCCGAATATGAGTTGATGCTTGTTGGCCATTACCCGGGAATAAAAAAAGACATCCACAAATAAAGAAAATCTTCATCTTAAACGAAACTTAGTGCATTGGTCCGTACAGGGGAAATCCCGAACAATTTAAGTTGTAGTTTTATACTAATAAGCGGGTTGCCAGTCCTGGAACCGGAACCTGCCCTATTTGATGTAATCCCTTTATAAACCATCCATGAAGTTATCCCGGGTTACAAAAATTTTGTTAGTGGGAGCCAACCTCTGGTATTTTGGCGAAGGTATGCTGGGGCCTTTGTTTGCCATATTTGCTGAACGGGTTGGAGGTGATATTCTCGACATCACCTGGGCATGGGCAACTTACCTGGTGATAACAGGGGTTTTTTATATACTGGTTGGAAGAGTTATTAATGGCAAATCCTATAAATCAAAAGTAATGGTCTTTGGTTATGCACTCAATGCCTTGCTTACTTTTGGTTATCTTTTTGTATCATCACCCTGGCATTTATTTTTTATTCAGGCAGGTTTGGGTATTGCCGAAGCCATTGGCACACCAGCCTGGGATGCACTGTATGCAAAAAACGTAGATGAATCACATGATACTTTTGCATGGGGACTTGCCAGCGGCCAATCACAAATTGTTACCGGTATCGCCATTGTATGTGGCGGCCTGATAGCACATTACATTTCATTTAATGCCCTCTTTATCACGATGGGCTCCATACAGATAGTTGCCACTATTGTACAGGCAAGGATACTGAAGATTTAATTATGCCTGGTTCACAGTTAATTTTTTAAAACATAATGAAATAACCCCGGTCCCCTGACTCCCGACTCGCTACCTATCCTCTTCCATCAAACAAATTGGTTATTCCTCCCAATACACCTCCCCCTTCTTCTTTCCGGTGCCATGTTCCGTATTCAACAATTCTTCCGGCAAGACGACTAATAGGTAATGACTGAATCCATACTTTACCCGGCCCCCGCAGTTTGGCAAAGAATAATCCTTCGCCGCCAAACAAGGCGTTCTTGATCCCTTTTACCATTTCAATATCAAACGCTACTGTTGGCATATACGCTACGAGGCAGCCGGTATCTACTTTTAATATTTCACCTGCCTTTAGATCTTTTTCTATAATAAAGCCTCCTGCATGCATAAAGGCCATGCCATCTCCTTCGATCTTTTCCATGATAAAACCTTCCCCGCCGAAAATCCCAACGCCTAATTTTCGCTGGAAAAAAATGCCAATACTCACTCCTTTGGCTGCACAGAGAAAGGCATCTTTCTGTGCAATGATGGTACCACCTAATTGCTGCAGATCCATCGGGATGATCTTGCCGGTATACGGCGCTGCAAAACTCACTTTCTTTTTCCCTTGTCCTGCATTGGTAAAAGCCGTCATGAACAAACTTTCACCGGTCAGCACTCTTTTACCAGCCGACATCAATTTGCCAAGAAAGCCTGTATTCTGCTGTTGCGAGCCATCTCCGAAAATGGTTTGCATTTCTATGCCATCATCCATCATCATCATGGCCCCGCTTTCACCAATAGCGGTTTCATTAGGGTCCAGTTCTATTTCTACAAACTGAAGTTCTTCTCCATAGATCTTATAGTCTATTTCATGATTTTTTCTTGTTGCTGTACTCATAGTTTTAAATTTTATTCAAAGTTATTGATGAGTTCTATATCATTGGTAAACATTCTTCAATCGGAGTCGGGCCCCCTCTCCACCCGTGGAGAGGGGTTGGGGGTGAGGGGATGACGCCAATATGATAAATGGCAGCAATTTAAATCCCGGAATTCCTTACTTTGCCTCCCCTCCTTAAAACTAATTATTATGAAACAACGATTATTGCTACTTGCAGTCTTTTTCATCGCTGCAACAACCCTGGTAAACGGCCAGGCAAAACTGGTAGAAAAAATAACCAAACAGGGAAACGAGATAGTTATCCCTTACGAAAAATATGTATTGCCCAACGGGCTTACCCTTGTTATCCATGAAGACCACAGTGATCCCGTGGTGCATGTGGATATTACCTACCATGTAGGCTCGGCCCGTGAAGAGATCGGCAAATCAGGTTTTGCCCATTTCTTTGAACACATGATGTTCCAGGGCAGCGACCATGTAGCCGATGAACAACACTTTAAAATTGTAACAGAAGCCGGCGGCACATTAAACGGGAGCACAAACCGGGACCGTACCAATTATTTTGAAACCGTTCCCAATAACCAGTTAGAGAAAATGCTCTGGCTGGAGGCTGACCGTATGGGTTATTTGCTGGATGCTGTAACACAAAAGAAATTCGAAGTACAGCGGTCAACTGTGAAAAATGAAAGGGGACAGAACTATGATAACCGTCCTTATGGTTTGGTTCAGGAGTTTGCCGCCAAAAATCTTTACCCTTACGGACATCCTTATTCCTGGCTTACGATCGGTTATATAGAAGACCTGAACCGGGTGAATGTAAACGATCTTAAAAACTTCTTTCTTCGCTGGTATGGACCCAACAATGCAACACTAACCGTGGGCGGTGATGTAAAACCCGCTGATGTGGTCAGGCTTGCAGAAAAATATTTCGATCCCATCCCCCGCGGACCGGAAGTAAGCCCGGTGGTTGTACCGCCCGCAGTCCTTGAGCAGGATCGCTATGCTTCCTATACCGATAATTATGCAAGAGTGCCCCTGCTGGCAGTGATATACCCTACCGTTCCTTTATACAACAAAGACATGGGGGCGCTTGCCTGCCTGGCACAGGTAATCGGACAGGGTAAGAATTCTGTTCTTTACCAGCAGATGGTAAAAAAACAATTTGCCCTGAATGCCAATAGCAGCAGCCAGCTATCAGAACTGGCCGGAGAATTCTTCTTTTCACTTGTTCCCCTGCCTGGAAAATCATTGGCACAGATGGATTCACTTTATCGTAATGCACTGGATTCTTTTGAAAAAAGAGGCGTGACAGATGATGATATTGCCAAATTCAAAGGCGGCATTGAAGCGCAACAAATAAATGGCTTGCAGGCTGTGGCAGGTAAGGTATCACAGCTCGCAGCTTTTCAAACTTTCTCCGGTAACCCTAACAAAATTGCTGACCTGATAAAAATGTACACCGCCGTTACAAAAGAAGATGTAATGCGGGTTTACAGCCAATATATCAAAGGCAAACATGCCGTATTTGTAAGTGTGTTGACCAAGGGACAGGATAAAGCGCTGACCGCAAAAGCTGATAATTATAAAATTGATTCCAGCCATTACGCGGCTCCCGATTATGGATACAATGGATTGAAGTATGCAAAAGGAAAAGACATTTTTGACCGCGGTAAGATACCGGGCAATGGTCCTAACCCTTCTGTAAAAGTTCCGAAGTTCTGGAGAAAGGACCTGCCGGGCGGAGTCAAAGTGATCGGCACAGAAAGTAATGAGATACCTACGGTAACAGTTTCGATAACCATTCCCGGCGGACAGGTACTCGAATCAAAAGATACTTCCAAAGCAGGTGTCGCCAGTTTCTTTGCCTCTATGATGAATGAGGATACCAAAAACTATACGGCCGAACAAATGGCTGTTGAATTGCAGAAATTGGGAAGCTCCATCAATGTCAGCAGCGGTTTTGATGGCATTACTTTTACTGTTCAGTCATTAAAGAAAAATTTAGACAAGACCTTTGCGCTGCTGGAAGAAAGGATGCTGAATCCTAAATTCACCGAAGATGCCTTTAAACGTATCCAGAAACAAACGCTGGAAAGTTTTAAACAGACCAAATCGCAACCGGCAGCAGTGGCCAGCGAAGTGATCGCTAAGATCAACTACGGCCCCAGCAATATCCTTTCGATGAACGAGGATGGCACACCTTACACAGTAAAGAATCTTAGCCTGGCCGATATCCAGAATTATTTTACAAATAACTGGACATCGAATGATGCCAAAGTGGTGATCGTAGGCGATGTGAAGCAGGAAGAAGTGTTGCCGAAACTTTCTTTCTTCAGTAAATTACCCAATAAAAAGATCGTATTGCCGAAAGTCGATGCTACGCCGAAACCGGCAGATGAATCAAAGATCTTCTTGGTGGATATTCCGAAAGCGGCACAAACTGAATTCCGTGTTGGTTATGCCACCGGTTTGAAATATGATGCCACCGGTGAATACTATAAAGCAGGCCTGATGAATTTTGCATTGGGCGGTGGTTTTAATGGCCGGGTAAATATCAACCTCCGGGAAGATAAGGGCTGGACCTATGGCGCCCGTACTTCTTTCAGCGCCGATGAATACAGCGGAGAATTCGAATTCAGTTCCGGCATCAGGGCCGACGCAACCGACAGCGCCTTGTCAGAAGTGGTAAAAGAACTGAAAGATTATTCTGCCAATGGTATTAAAGATGATGAACTGGTGTTCATGAAAAGCGCCATTGGCCAGCGGGACGCTTTACGCTATGAAACTGGTATTCAAAAAGCCGGGTTCATTGGCAACATACTTCGTTATAACCTGCCGGCAAATTACACCGAACAGCAGGCCAAAGTGCTGAAAGCAATGATGAAAAAAGATATTGATGCCCTGGCAAAAAAATGGATACAGCCCGATAAGCTAAATATGCTGATGGTGGGTGACAAGGCCAAAATATTACCGGGTTTGCAAAAAATGGGCTATAAGATCATTGAGTTAGATGTGGATGGTAAACCGATGGAGAAAAAGGCTTTTTAATTTTTATCACTTAGTTATATTCAAACGCTGTCTTTGAGGCAGCGTTTTTTTATTTCTCTTTTTACTCTTTATTTATAAATTTAGCCCTGCCTACCGGAAGGCAGGTTTAGTTAGCCGGGCGACTGATCGTTACACCAATAAATAAAACCATTATGAAATTATTGCTATGTGCTTTATTCATTACTTCTGTTTTTTTGCAATGCTGCAAAACTGCTGATAAAAAAAAGAGTGAAAATAATAACCCTTTGACCGGCTCCTGGAATTTTATTGCGGACCAGGAAATTGACGGTGCCGGCAATGTGATCAACCAGGATACCAGTGTAGCCGGGTTATTGATCTATGCGCCTGATGGAAAAATGAGTATACAGGCATTATGGAAAGGAACCCGGGCTCCCATCATCAGCGACACGATCATGAACCAGGACGGGGTATCGCAGGGTCTTGGCCTGGGCTCCAACATCTGGAGCATTGAGCAGGCAAGTAAAATCATAGATACAAAAGATTACAATATCGGAAATTATTCAATTAACAAGGATAAAAATGAGGTTACACATACCATAACCGGGAACCTGAGACCTGAAAAAGCCGGGGGATATTATACCCGGTCTTTCCGGATCAACGGCGATACCCTGTTTTTCAGAAGTACTTACAAGGACATGAGGTGGCAAACTGCCTGGTTGAAGAATAAAAGTAAATAACCGGCGGAATTTCATTAAATCTGATTTTTTGCTTTCCTTTTTCCACAGGTTTGCATGGGTATAATCTTTATTTTTATCCTCCCGCATTTTATTACAACTAAACTTCTCTCTTCATGCAAAAGCTATTTATAAAAAACAGTATTGTTATCAATGCCCCCGCATCACAGGTATGGGATGCCCTGGTGAATCCCGAACAGACAAAAAAATATATGTTCGGCTGTGAAACAGTTTCTGACTGGCAACCGGGAAGCCCTGTATTATGGAAAGGCAGTTATGAAGGACAGGAAATGGTTTTTGTAAAAGGCATCGTTCTGGAGATCCGGCCACCTGCATTTTTAAAATACACCGTGATAGACCCAAATGCAGCGATGGAAGATCTTCCCAAAAACTACCTGCATGTTAGTTACAGCCTGGAAGAACAGGAGGGAAAAACCATACTCACGGTATTGCAGGATGGTTTTGAAACAGCCGCAGACGGTGAAAAAAGATACAGGGATTCGTATAATAACGGCGAAGGCTGGAACCCCATCCTCATTGAAATAAAAAAATTAGTGGAAGCGGGATAACATCCCTCCTGCACAGCGATTAATCTTTACTTTTGCCTGCCCGAACCGGATGGATATGTTCGGGCGGGTCCACTTTTACTCATGATACAGGCAAATAATAAACTCATCATCATTGCCGCCCCTTCCGGCGCCGGTAAAACTTCGGTGACCCGGCATTTGCTGAAGGCATTGCCTGATCAACTGGCTTTTTCTGTTTCCTGCGCCACCCGTGCGCCCCGCAATAATGAAAAAGATGGAATCGATTATTATTTTATAACTGTTGATGCCTTTAAAAATAAAATTCAGCATGAAGAATTTGCAGAATGGGAAATGGTGTATGAAGGAAAATACTATGGCACGTTGAAAAGTGAATTGGAGCGGATATGGCGGCTTCATAAAGCCCCCCTGCTGGATGTCGATGTAAAAGGCGGTATTCATATACAGCAGATATATCCTGAGAATTCCCTGTCGTTATTTATTGAACCGCCTTCCCTGGAAGAACTGAGGCGCCGGCTGGAAGCAAGAGGCACGGAAACACCCAAATCGCTGCAGGCAAGGATCAATAAAGCATCTTATGAGCTTTCATTAAAACATCAATTCGACCGCATCATCATCAACGATAAATTAGAAAGGGCCTGCAAAGAAGCGGAAACCGCCGTCAGGAGTTTTCTGGCCGGGTAGTTGATTGGTTAAATGGTTAATTGGGGATTAGTTAATTAGGTCTTTAAAGCTGAGGGTCTTCGTATATGCAAACGACTCTCATACCTGAAAGCCTGATACCCAATTAACCAATACCGAATTAACCTGTCTTTTTTACCTTTACCCTATGATTGACTGGAAGACAATAACGTTCTTTATCCTCACCCTTGCCCTGATGGGTTTTTTTGCCGGTATTGAAATGGCTTTTTACAGCGCCAACCGACTTTCCATAGAAATTAAAAAGAAACAGGGGGGCATGTCCACGCTGATCCTGTCCCGGTTCTTCCATTCCCCGGCCCGGTTTCTCGGCACTACGCTGATAGGTTATACGATCTTCCTGGTGTTCCTGGGTTTGCAGTTCAGTCATGTGATGCACCCCATCTGGAATTATCTGAAGATCGGTTCAGAACTCGTTCATTCATTACTGGAGATCGCATTGACAACCCTGGTCGTACTGGTATTCGCAGAATTTATTCCCCGTGCCTGGTTCAGGGCCAAAAGCAACACATTGCTGAACCGTCTTGCGCTGGTCACTGATTTTTTTTACAAGATGTTTTATCCCATTGCTTCCGGGCTTATTGATCTATCGGAATGGATCCTGAAATATGTATTCAATACCCGGTTTGACAAAAACAAGGAGCCTTTCCTGCGCAGCGATCTGAAACACCTTTTTCAGCCGCGGGAGGATGACGAACGGCAGGAACGAAACACGCAACTGATGGAGAATGCACAGGAGTTACCAAAAGTAAAGATCAGGCAATGCCTGGTGCCACGGAAAGAAATAACCGGTGTTGACATCCGCTCCACGATAGAAGAAGTGAAGAAAAAATTTGTGGAAACCAAGCTCAGTAAACTGGTCGTTTTTGAAAATAATATTGATCATATCAAAGGCTATATACACCAGCTGGATCTTTTTAAAAACCCCGGGTCCATTGCTGCTGTTTTACTTCCCATCCCCGCTGTTCCCGAAAGTATGAGTGCGACGGATCTCATCAGCAAATTCACCCGGGAAAGAAAAAGTATTGCCTGGGTGGTGGATGAGTTTGGCGGCACGGCCGGCATCATTACCATGGAAGACGTGCTGGAAGAATTGTTTGGAGAAATACAGGATGAATACGATACGGAAGAGTTTGTGGAAAAACAACTGGCAGAAAATGAATACATTTTTTCCGGGCGGCTGGAACTGGATTACCTGGAAGAAAAATATGATTTTGATTTTGGGGATGATGAATCCGAAACCCTCTCAGGTTATATCATTAATTACCACGAAACCATTCCCGGCCAGAAAGAACGGATCATCATTGATGATTACGAGTTTGACATTTTAAGTGTAAGTGATACCCGGATTGAAATGGTGAAGCTGAAGAAGCTGAAGTAGGTGAATGGTTAATTGGTTAAACAGTTAATTAGGATTTAAGGCTGGAGATTCCTTACTCAATCACCCAATCCCCAATTAACCAATCGACTAATTAACTAATTTTATCTACACCATGCAAACATTAGATACGCTGGAAGTATATCTTCTTGCTAAAGCATACCGGAAAGAAGTGGTTAAAACGGCCAATACCTTCCCTAAAGAAGAAAAGTTTTTACTTACTGCTCAAATTAAGGACAGTGTCAGGTCTATTACCGCAAACATTGCCGAAGGTTATGGACGTTACCATTACCAGGAAGCTATTCAGTTTTGCAGGGTTTCGAGGGGTTCTCTCCTGGAAACATATGATCATCTGTCAAGTGCATTGGATGAAAACTATATTACTGATGCAAGGTTTAATGAGTTAAAAGAGCAACAGGAAAAGTTGTTGAAAAAAATCAATGGTTATATAGCCTATCTGAAACGCCGCAAACAAGAAGAATAATCTACAGAAGACCCAATTAACCAATTAACTAATTAACCAATTCCCCGCTTATCTTTGTCCCCTTCATCCACCGAAGCCTTGGCGTAGGTGGGCTTCTAAAACACACGATGGCATTATTTGATTTTTTTAATAAGCGCAAGAATGACCCGAAGGCAGAGATGTCTTTTATTGATCACCTTGAAGACCTGCGCTGGCATGTCATCCGTTCTGTAATTGCCGTTGCAATCGGGGCTATATTTGTTTTTGTTTACTCCGATTTTATAGTGAACAATATTCTTTTTGCCCCTACCCGGAGTGATTTTATTTCTTCCCGCTGGCTCTGCAGTCTCGGTCATTATATTGGTATCGGTGATACTCTTTGCTTCCCGGATGTCAAAGCCAGATTTCTGGAGAATACAATGACCGGCCAGTTCATTGCTTCTTTTACCCTGGCATTTATCGGCGGGTTTATCATTGCTTTTCCCTATGTCTTCTGGGAGTTCTGGAAGTTTGTACGCCCGGCCCTTTCAGCAAATGAAAAGAAGAAAACCAGATTTGTTATTGTCTGGGTCTCCCTGTTATTTTTTACCGGTGTGGCTTTTGGTTATTTTATCCTTACTCCTTTTATGGTTAATTTTTATTTCAATTACAAAATGAGCCCCCAGATTGAAATAATGCCTTCTTTTTCCGATTACCTGGAAAACCTTGTGTATACAACAGTAGGGATAGGTGTATTATTTCAAATGCCCTTGCTGGTCATGGTGCTGGCAAGGATCGGTATTGTAACAGGCCGTTTCCTGAAAAAATACCGGCGCCATGCTTTTGTCATTATATTAATTGCGGCTGCTATTATCACACCTTCCACGGATCCGTTCAGTCTTACGATTGTTACCATCCCCCTGTACCTGTTATTTGAAGCCAGTATCATCATTGCTACCCGCATCAACCGCAGACAGGAAAGAGAGAAGAAAGAAGAATGGAGCTAGTTGAGCCGGGAGTCGTTAGTCAGGAGTCTTTAGTCGAGAGCCGGAAGTTTCTTAACTTTGGGATGTTGTTTTTTTGGCTAATAGCTTAAGGCTCTAAACTCTGAACTTTTTATGCATTCCCCATTTAATCTCAGCAAGCCCATTGCCATTGGCAGCGACCATGCCGGATTTGATTATAAAGAAGACCTGATCTCTTTTTTGGAGGGTAAGGGGCTGGCATTTAAAGATTTTGGCACCCACAGCAAAGATTCCGTTGATTATCCTGATTATGCCCACCCTGTTGCATCAGCCGTGGAGAATGGTGAAGCTGCTTTCGGTATTTTGTTATGTGGCAGTGCTAATGGTGTGGCCATTACTGCTAATAAACACCAGGCTGTGCGGGCAGCCGTTTGCTGGGGCGAAGAGTTGGCACAACTTTCCCGTGAACACAATAATGCAAACATTATATGCATTCCTGCCCGGTTTGTACGGGAAGGCGATGCAGAGAAAATGGTGGGAATATTTATGACCACTGATTTTGAAGCTGGCCGGCACCTGCACCGGGTTGAAAAAATTGCCTGCTCTTAAAGAATAATATCTCCAGCAATAATTGAAACCTTTTGGTAAAACGAGAGGTTTTTTTTATGTCTTTTAAACCACAGGCAACTGTTAAAGTCTATTACCCGTTGTCAGATCTGAAGAGAAAAGAAGCCCTCCTGTTTGAAAATTTTAATCCTTGCCTTTCCTTATAAAAACAAATCCCGGCCTTTAACGCCGGGATTCCTCTTTTATTACGGGCATCTTAGAACAATTACCATCCCAGCACCCAGGCAAATATTAACGGGGCAACAATTGTTGCATCACTTTCAACAATAAACTTCGGCGTTTTAATATCTAACTTCCCCCAGGTAATTTTTTCATTGGGCACGGCGCCGGAATAAGAGCCATAAGAAGTAGTGGAATCTGAAATCTGGCAGAAATAACTCCAGAAAGGTACATCATGCATTTCCAGGTCCTGGTACATCATAGGTACCACGCAGATGGGAAAATCTCCCGCAATACCGCCACCGATCTGAAAAAATCCCACACCTTTTCCGCTGCAATTATTCTTATACCAATCGGCCAGCCACACCATATACTCAATACCATTTTTTACTGTGCCTGCTTTTAATTCCCCTTTAATAACATAACTGGCAAAAATATTCCCGGTTGTACTGTCTTCCCATCCCGGAACAACGATGGGAATATTTTTTTCTGCAGCTGCCACTATCCAGCTATCCTTCGGATCAATTTCATAATACTGTTTCAGATCTCCGCTTAAAACTGTCTTGTATAAAAACTCATGCGGGAAATACCGTTCGCTTTTTGCTTCCGCTTCCTTCCATTGCCTTACCAGATGTTTTTGCAGGCGGCGGAATGCTTCTTCTTCAGGAATGCAGGTATCGGTTACACGGTTATAATGATTTTCCAAAAGATCCCATTCATCCTGTGGCGTTAAATCACGGTAGTCAGGGATCCTTTTATAATGAGAATGTGCCAGGAGGTTCATTACGTCTTCTTCAAGATTGGCGCC
Source organism: Chitinophagaceae bacterium (assembly GCA_041486045.1). GTDB lineage: Bacteria > Bacteroidota > Bacteroidia > Chitinophagales > Chitinophagaceae > JJ008. Next base: position 29,007 of record JBGPKR010000023.1, read on the forward strand.
CGTACAACTGATGATGTCCACTTTTCCCTGCCGTATCATTTCGGCCAGTGAAATACCGAGTTCCCCGGTACTCATGGCGCCGGCCAGTGTGACCATCATTTTACCTCCTTCCTTCAAATGCGTTTCATATCCTTTGGCAGCATCCACCAGTGCGGCGGCATTAAAATGGAGAAAATGCTGTTCGATAAATTGCGAAACGGGTCCTTTTTTCATATAGAAAATTTTGATTCGCCTTCCAATCATCCGCCAACCGGCGGAACCAGCGCTGTGCCGCAAAAATACATGTTTGAATAAATAATACTCCGATAATCATTCATTACAGGGAGTCAACGGAAATATTACTATTCCCGGCGAATTCATGGTAAGTAATAAAAAATAAAAAGCCTTGTACTGCTTGTTGCAATACAAAGCTTTTGCGGTTGAAAGATCCTGCAATTTATTTTGCCAGCTTTTCAATATCTGTAATATTACCGGCAGAGCTGATTTTGACTTTGTATTTCTTGTTGTTCAAATCTGCCCTTAGCAGGTAGGAAGTACCATCACTATTGGTAATTTCTCTTACTTCCTGCACATCAGCGTTTGGAAATTTTTTATCAACCGCTTTCATGACAGTGAGGGGCAACTGATCATAAAATATATCCCTGATGCATCCGGCCAGCTCATTGTCTTCGTTAAAATAAGCAATAACACGGTGACCAGCCAGTACGAACGTGGCTTTCTGGTAATTTTCCTGCTGGCTCCAGCTTACATTCTCGGCGCCGGCAAATTCCTGCTTAAATACTTCTTCCACCCCGGGACCCGTCCTGGTAACTTTTTTATTGGCGAAAGCAGTTGATGAGGCTACTGCCAGCAGAAGTGACAGTGATACAAAGATCTTTTTCATGGCTTTAGGTTTAATGATTAATAGTTCTTATTTAAGACCATTCAAATGTATCATGTGTTACAGCACAGGTCAAGTGAATTGTGACTTGCGGTGGCTGATGTTAAGGAGAGTTAACGATTCATAATAAATTAACCGGCTATCGGCATTTAAAAGCCCTGAAAAAGAACCAAGAACCAAAAATCAAGAACCAAAAAAAAGAAAGAAAAAAAGAAGAAAAAATACAAAGGGATTCGATTTCTAATTTGAGATTTGTATTTTTTTTGTGATTTGTTTCTTGTGATTTGAGATTTTTCCTGTGAACTGAAGGAATGATTATCTTTCCTGCCCAAATTTTTTTTATGGCAACACATCATCTTGGCCGATCCGATTTTGGTGATCCAAAAAATGAAGGTAACCTGATGAGTATTGAAGAAGCTCATGCTTTATTAAATGAATGGGTGCCTAATGATCGGTTACGTCTTCACATGAAACAGGTGGCTGCTGTAATGAAAGCCTGGGCTATTGAAATAGAAGGCGCTGACGAACAAACAGCGCTGAAATGGGAACTGGCCGGGCTGCTTCATGATGCCGATTGGGAAAAATATCCCGGCGACCACTGCCGCATCATAATTGAAGAATTGGAGCATAGAGACATCGACCCGGATGTCATTCATTGTATTGCCAGTCATGGACCAGGTTATTTTGGGGTAGAGCCGGTCAGCAAAATGGACAAAATGATCTATGCCATTGATGAATTATCGGGGTTTATTCATGCTGTCTCACTTATCCGCCCAACCCGGTATGAAGGGCTGGAAGTGAAAAGTATTTTGAAACGATTAAAAACCCCCTCTTTTGCAGCCCAGGTAAGTCGGGACGATATAGCTGATGCGCTTGCCAGGATTGAGATTCCGCCGGAAACCCTGATCCAGTTCATTATTGACCGCCAGAAGGATATATCGTAAAAATACGAGGCAAAAAACATTAGCTTTTTTTTAAACCCCGGACCTTAAACCCGGTCACAAAGCCGATCGAGTGTTTCTGCCCCTACGTAAAGAACATTAAGTCACCAAAAAAATCATCATTATGAGGAAGCTTTACGCTTTACTTGCCGGGTTTGTAATTAGCGTGGTAAGTATCAGCAGCGCCAATGCCAGAAATGTTACTCCCGACGTAGCCAATTTCACTGTTACTGTTGATGCCCCCAACAATAATGTTTTCTTTACCAACACTTCCACGATTGGAACTGAGCCCGGGCTACGCAAGGCCTTTTGGAATTTTGGTGATGGTGTCATTCAAATGACGGGGCCATTAGCCAATACACAGCATCACTACCAGGTAGCCGGCACCTATAATGTTTGCCTTAGAATCTACAGGTACTTCACAAACGTTGGGGATTCTGTTTTAACGGCCTATGTCTGTAAAACAGTGGTGATCCAGACTGTTTGTAATGCTGAATTTGTAACTCTTAATGTAGCAGCAAACCCACTACTGAAATATTTTGTCGCACAGCCATCGCATAACCAGAATAAGAAACCTGTGCAGGTTTGCTGGCAATTTGGAGATGGAAGAGATACCTGTATTAATTATCCTGCAACTTATACCGGGGTTTATGGAGTCAGTCACTTATATGCTCAACCCGGTAATTATAATGTATGTGTTCATATTGTTTATGATGGGGGTTGCCAGGCCCAGAAATGTCATCCGGTGCAGGTTGGTCAGCCTGATACCTGTGCTGCGGATTTTGAAAGAATTGCTTCGGCTGGAACAAATCCTTTACAAGTATATTTCCGGGCATTACCCCAGCATAATAATAATCGTAAACCCTCCCGTATCTGCTGGGTATTTGGTGATGGCAGGGATACCTGTATCAATTATCCTGAAAATTATACCGGTCAGTATGTAGTTTCTCATCATTATTCGCAGCCGGGACAATACCAGGTATGTGTTAATATACGGTATTATGGCGGTTGCGAAGCCAGTAAGTGCAAAACGATCCAGGTAATATTACCGGATTCATGCGCTGCAGATTTTGAAAGAATAGTATCCACTGGTGCCAATCCATTACTGGCTTATTTCAAGGCATTGCTTCAGCATAATAATAACCGCAAACCTTCCCGTGTATGCTGGATATTTGGTGATGGCAGGGATACCTGTATCAATTATACTGAAACCTATACCGGTCAGTATGTTGTATCTCATACTTATCAGTATCCTGGATTGTACCAGGTATGTGTAAACATCCGGTACTACGGCGGTTGCGAAGCAAGTAAGTGCAAACCTATCCAGGTAGGAAGACCGGATACCTGTCATGCAGATTTTGAAAGAATTGCTTCCAATGCGACTAATCCATTACTGGCTTATTTCAAAGCATTACCCCAGCATAATAATAACCGTAAGCCGGCCCGTGTCTGCTGGATATTTGGTGATGGCAGGGATACTTGTATCAATTATACTGAAACCTATACCGGTCAGTATGTAGTTTCTCATCATTATTCTCAGCCGGGACTATACCAGGTATGTGTAAACATCCGCTACTACGGCGGTTGCGAAGCAAGCAAGTGCAAACCAATCCAGGTAGGAAGACCGGATAGCTGTAAAGCAGATTTTGAAAGACTTCCCGCAACAGCTAATAATCCGTTAAGAGCATACTTCCGGGCATTACCCTGGCATAACAATAATAAAAAACCACAAAGGATTTGCTGGAGATTTGGTGATGGACAGGATACCTGTATTAACTATACAAATACTTATACAGGTCAGTATGTTGTTGCACACAATTACCAACATAGAGGATTATATGAAGTTTGTGTGAACATATTATACTTTGGCGGTTGTGAAGCAAGAAAGTGTCACCCGGTGCAAATTGGAGAGCCGGA
>JBGPKR010000024.1:0-32673 GCA_041486045.1 Chitinophagaceae bacterium
AAAAAAGGCCCATCATATTACGCTTCATAGCTATAGTACTGCTACTGGTTTTTTCTCAAAAATTAGGTACCGGGTTATTTATTCACAGTCTCCTGCATACCGGAAATACTGCCGGTAAATTTCCATTGAAGCAAAGTGAAAAAAATAAACACCTGGGTTATGCCTGTACCTGTATCGACGATTTCTTAATGCCTTATGCTGAAGCAGAAGAACAGGGTGATGTTCAACCCGTATTAAATTTTGTTATTCCATTTACATTTTTTAAAGAGCATATTCCTTTTCGTACTTCTATTTTTTCTTCTCTCCGGGGTCCGCCGGCCATCATCGTGTAAGAGGTCCATACACCCGCCCGCATCAATGACCCGGGTGTTCAATTCAATTTCTGCTTATTATTTACATGATCAAAAGGCGTTGCCTTTTAATTTTATGCATGTATGAAATTAAAAAATATTTTCTTTAAAATCCTGCTATTGCCAATATCCTTTACAGCCAGTGTATGTATAGGCCAGGTTTCAAGCGACAGCACATCAAAGGATTCTTTGCTGCTGAAGCAGATCGAAGAACAGATGCAGGCCAGCACCCCGGCTGAAACCCAGCCAACCCGTTCCTCCCTTTCATTCAACCCGGATATGGGGGTAATCGGCGATTTTCAAAGTTCCTATACCAGCCGGGGAAAAAGGAATCTTGATTTTTATTTGAATGAAACAGAAGTCTCCTTGCAGGCAACCGTGGATCCTTATGCGAGAGCCGATTTTTTTCTCACATTCGGAAGAGATCCCGAAACGGGTAAATACGGGGCTGCTGTGGAGGAAGGTTATCTTACCACGTTGTCATTGCCTGCGAAGCTGCAACTGAAAGTTGGGAAATTCAAGCAGGCTGTGGGAAGGATTAACCCGGTTCATGCTCATGCTTTACCTTTCATCGACATGCCCAATGCATATGTGAATTATTTTGGCGAAGAAGGATTAAATGATGAAGGGGCTTCTTTAAGCTGGTTGCTGCCCAATAAAAAGTTTTACCAGGAACTTGTATTCCAGCTGACCTCGGGTTATACGGAGGCCCCCGCTTTTTTCCGCAGCCCCTCTAACCGGTTTATTTACCTCGGCCACCTGAAAAACTTTTTTACACTCTCTGATGATGCAACATTTGAATTAGGATTGACCGGCATCGCCGGGCCCAATGATTCTGCCCGTACAACAAATATTGCATCAGCAGATTTTACATATAAATGGAAACCTGTTAAGCTGAATACATACCGGTCGCTGACATGGCAGAGTGAATTTTATTACGGCAGGGCAGGCATGCCGGATGGCCATTCAAAAAAATCATTCGGGCTTTATTCATTTATTCAATATCAACTGGCCAAACGATGGTTTTTGACCGGGCGGTACGATTATGCACAGCAACCCTATAACAAAAGTATTGTTGAAAATGCATTTTCATTGACAGCCGGATGGTATGCCACTGAATTTTCCAAGATGGAGTTTGAAGTAAAAGGAACAGATAGTAATGTTCAGTCATCATTATTCCAGGCATGGTTGCGCTGGATCTTTGTCATAGGGGCACATGGGGCGCACCAGTATTAAATAATTAATCCATTGAAAAAAATAAAAAAATAATATGAAAATAAAATCTGTTTTGCTTTTTGCCATTCTTTTTGGCAACATAGCAAGTGTACATGCAGGAATTATCAAAGTGGTCACAACGACCACGGATATGAAAAGTATTGCTGAATTGGTGGGAGGGGATAAGGTCTCGGTCAAGTCTATTGCAACGGGTTATCAAAACCCGCACTTTGTTGATCCTAAACCAAGTTATATTATCAGTTTATCTAATGCTGATCTTTTTGTTACAGTAGGCCTGGACCTGGAAACAGGTTGGTCCCCTCAATTACTTTCCAGTTCAAGAAATACAAAAATCCAAAAAGGGGCGGAGGGATATATTGATGCTTCCGCAGGCGTTACTTTGTACCAGGTTCCCACTTCTGCAAACAGGGCAGAAGGCGATATTCATATTTATGGTAACCCCCACTACTGGCTCGATCCGCTTAATGGTAAAGTGATTGCCAGGAATATTGCCAACGGGCTTGAACGGGTTGATCCATCCAACAAGGCATTCTATGAAGCTAATTTGCAGGCTTTCTTTACTAAGATTGATACCAAAATGAAAGAATGGCAAACGAAAATGGCAGCTTATAAGGGCTCAAAGATCATCGCCTATCATAATGAATGGGTTTATTTTGAAACAAGGTTTGGGCTGAAGATCGTGGATTTTATGGAACCCAAACCGGGCATTCCGCCTTCACCTTCCCAAATGGTTAAGGTGATCAATGAAATAAAGGCAAACAGTATTAAAGTGATCATTTCATCACCTTATTTCACGACATCGTCATCTGATGTAGTAACGAAGCAAACAGGGGCAAAAGAATTAACACTGGCAACCTCAGTTGGGGCATTTGATACGATAAAAAATTATTTTGATTTGTTTGATTATGATATTAATCAATTGATATCAATACTGAAGTAAAATATTTTTTAACAGGATTTAAATCGTAACTGTTATGTTTGAGATGTTTCAATTACCTTTTATGGTACAGGCTTTTGCCGCGGCCGCTATCACCGGAATTTTATTATCATACCTTGGTGTACATGTAGTCGGCAGAGGGATTGTATTTGTTGATCTTGCGTTGGGGCAAATATCTTCCCTCGGCGTTGCCTTCGCAGCCTTTATTGGTACGGGAATGACTTCTATTCCCCTTATTTTTACGCTGGCGGGCGCTTTATTGATGTCGTTCATCAATATCCGGGATAAGCGATTGAAACAGGAAGCTATCATCGGTATCATATATGCTTTTACCTCAGCATTGACGGTATTGCTCATCTCCAAGACTCCTCACGGTGATTCGGATATCCAGGAAGTGTTGTTTGGAAATATTTTATCTGTCAGCTGGGATAAGATCACAATAATCGGGATTGTATTTGGCGCCATAGCATTGCTGCAGCTGGTTTTTTTCCGGAAATTTTTCTCCCTGACAAAATCATTTGAGAATGGCGAAAATCATCTCATAGGGATTTTCAACCTCTGGAATTTTTTATTCTATATTTCTATTGGCCTGGCTATTGTTTATGCGGTAAAGATCAATGGGGTAATTCCTGTTTTCTCCTACCTGATCGTTCCTGCTGTTTCGGCCATCATGCTCACCAAGAACGATACAGCTATTTTTATAATCGCAGCCGTTATCAGTATATTGGCCGGTTTCTTTGGGTTGAATTTTTCTTTCCATTATGATTTCCCCGCAGGCTCTTCGATTGTGGCAGTACTCGGTGGATTTTTTATCCTGGCTTCCGGGTATAAGATTATTCAGAGTTTAGCAACCAAAAAAAGCACATAAAAGAAGCCTGTTTTTTCCCCATATACTTTTTTATGAGGTAATTTGTGCTATGGAAATAACTTTAAATACACCTGCTTTACTGTTCCCGGCTATCAGTTTGCTCCTGCTGGCTTATGGCAACCGTTTCATAGCATTAGCCAACCTGGTGCGCAAATTACACGATGAGTATATCAGCGGGCATAAAAGCAAGATACTTTTGCAGCAGATAAAAAATTTACGGGGCCGGATCAACCTGATACGCTATATGCAGGGGCTGGGTGTGTTTAGTTTTTTATGCTGTGTAGCCTGTATGTACTGCCTGTACCGGGGTTGGGGCAAACCGGCCGAGTATATTTTTGCTTTCAGCCTGCTGAGCCTGCTTACTTCTTTGGTTATTTCGCTGATTGAAATTATAAAAAGTACAAATGCCATAGAACTGGAACTAAGCGATATTGAAGAACTGGAGAAATCAAATTTTTTTACCGACCTGATATCCAGGGATAATGAAAAAAAAGAATTGTAAATTTAGAGGATGAAGACCAGGTTTCACATATTGTTATTTTTGATAACAGGAGTTATATTTGCCGTTGCCTGTTCCAAAGGAGGCAGTTCCTCCAATGATAATGGAGGCGGGTTTCATCCTGCACCCGCCCCGATTGATACAGTAGCCCCGGTCCTGAATATTAATACACCCACTTCCAACCAGGTGTTTACAAGTGGGAACACGATCAGTATTACAGGCAGAATCACGGATGATCTCGGGCTGTTTCTTGGCAGTATCCGGGTTACGGATGATGCAACCGGAACAACTTTAAAACTTCAACAGTACGAAATACACTATGTCCTTTTATATGACTTTAATGTTTCTTATACGACGAATGTAACGACGGCTTCTGATTATACAGTTACCGTTTCATTTATGGACCATGGATACAATACGACGACCAAATCGGTAAAAGTGAAGGTAAATCCCTGAACAAGATAAAAATTAATAAATAATAGTTTTTTAAAGAGGAAAGAAACTATCAAGTATTGCTATTTTCCTTTAACAGAAAGCTCCTGTGCTGTCGGGTTATTAAAGCTATAAAGCACTATTATCTTTTATCTATTAGTTATCATCTAAGCTAAAGGCTCTTGAGGATCTTTAAAACATCATACCAGCTCCCGCCGTTATAAACTTCTTTCAACCCTTTTTGTTTCATAATTGCCGCAGCATTACTGCTCCTTGAACCGGAAGCACAGCAAAAGACAACCGGGCGGTTCATGCCTTTTATCCTTTCTGCATTGGCGGCTATCCTGTCAACAGGTATGTTGATAGATCCCGGAACTTTTCCCTGGTCAAATTCCTGCGGGGTTCTTACATCAATTACAATGGCGCCCCGGTGTAAAGCATCTTTTACTTTACTGTTGCCAAATCCTAAAAAAGAAAGTAAGCTCATATTCTAACGTTTTCCTGTGAGGGTTTATAAAGATTGCGAATTATGGTCAGACCGGGACGGTCAGACCATGGTTCAGTCATATTTAAGCCACACTGATTTTGTTTTTTCTTTCACCGATCTGCTGGCGCCACATGGCATAGTACAACCCTTTTTCTTCCAGCAGGCTGTCGTGATTGCCTGTTTCCACCACGTCTCCCTTTTCCAATACATAAATTCTGTCGGCATGCATAATGGTGGAAAGACGATGGGCAATCAATATGGTTATCTGGTTGCCCAGTTGGGAGATGTCACGGATGGTATCCGTAATTTCTTCTTCTGTTAATGAATCCAGTGCTGAAGTCGCTTCATCGAACAAGAGCAATTTAGGATTTCGCAGCAATGCCCTTGCAATTGAAAGCCGTTGCTTTTCACCTCCCGATAATTTTAAGCCGCCTTCACCGATCATCGTTTCAAGGCCTTTTTCTGCTCTCTCTAATAAATTCTGGCAGGCTGCTTTATTCAGCGCTTCCACCAATTCTTCCTCTTTTGCAGATGGGTTGACAAACAACAGGTTTTCTTTAATAGTGCCACTGAAGAGATTCGTATCCTGCGTTACAAAACCGATCTGGTTGCGCAGATCATCAAACCGCAATTCTGTTTCATCTAAATTATTGTACAATATTTTACCTTGTTGTGGCCTGTATAACCCCACCAGTAATTTCATGAGCGTTGATTTGCCACTGCCACTTGGCCCGACGAAAGCAATGGTTTCGCCAACCCTGACATCAAAACTTATGTTATTAATTGCTTTCTGTGAAGCCGTCTGGTGCTGGAAGGCAACATTTTTAAAAGAAAGGGTTACAATATTACCCAACGGTTTTGGATGGACAGGATCCAGTTCCGGAGTTTTCTTCATGAGGTTGTCAAAATTATTCAATGAAGCTTCGGCTTCCCTGTAAGAAAGAAGGATATTGCCGATCTCCTGCAAGGGCCCGAAAACAAAAAAAGAAAATATCTGCATGGTCACCAGCTGCCCGGCATCCATTTTATCTTTAAAGATCAGCCACATCAATATGAAAAGAATTACCTGTCTCAGCGTATTAACCATAGTCCCCTGGATAAAACTGATGCTTCGTATCCGTTTTACTTTCGTCAGTTCCAATCCAAGTATCTTATACGTATTCTTATTCAGGCGCTGAACTTCCTGCTGTGTCAGCCCAAGACTTTTTACCAGTTCAATATTCCGGAGTGATTCGGTGGTGGAACCTGCCAGTGCGGTTGTCTGCCCTACAATATTTTTTTGAATCGACTTGATCTTTTTGCTCAGCTTGTTAGTAATAAAAGTCAGCACCGTGATCCCGACAAGATAAGCAACGGGTATACTCCAGTGAATAAAGAGGGCAGCATATACAAAAACAAAAACAACTCCAATAATAACGCCGAATAAAATATTGATGAAGTTGATCATGAATTTTTCTACATCGGCTCTTACTTTCGTTAACACAGAAAGTGTTTCACCACTGCGCTGGTCTTCAAACAACTGGTAAGGCAGTTTCATGGCATGTTGCAGACCGTCCGTAAAGACCTTGGCGCCGAATTTTTGAATGACCACATTGAGAAAATAATCCTGGAAATTTTTAGCGATCCGGCTGATCATTGCTACGCTGATAGATGCAAGCAGCAACCATACCATACCATAAAGAAACTTTGTTTTTACCACTACTTCTGCAACGCCATCCTTGTTGATCTTCGGTATTCTTTCAGTAATCCAGGCTTTTGCAAAAAGAAAATCATGCCACTGAGAAAAATGAGGATCAGTATAATGAGCAGCCAGGTTGATCAACTTACCCAAAATGATCGGGTCCAGCAATGAAAATCCGATATTAATAGCTGCCAGCGTCAGCACAAGCGTGACAAGCCATTTATGAGGTTTGAGGTATTGCAGTAATATTTTCATACAATGCGTTGGTTATTGTGGAGAAAGCTGAGCAAAAATCATGGCAAACTTACAACCGGTAACAATGACAGGAATTTATTGTCAGCTTCATCACCGAATATACGAATCTCTGTGTTTTCCGTCAGGCAAACTGTCATGAAGAAAAACGGGTGGCCAGGTGATATAGCCGTTTACCATTCCGGTTGTTGCAGCATGGGCCAGCAGGTTGTCGGCAATATATTGAATGGGGGTTTGCATCCTCACTAATTTTTCTGCACCGCTCCGGTTAATGGCATAGGCATAGGTATAATCATGAAAACCGGCTTTTTTCAAATGCTTTGAAAAATGTTTAGCATACAGGTGGCTGATGACGGCATGATTCCATTTCAATCTTCCTGCTTCATGTTTTATATGATAAAATATTTGTTTTAACCAGGTGCCGATATTGCTGCTCCCGTTTTTCGCCCAGCCCCAGATCAGCAACTCACAGTCACCCGGAATTTCTTTGAGAATGACCGGAACCTGCCGCAGCATTTTTTCATCGGGCACGGCATCATCCTCAAAAATCAATACCCGGTTATAGTTATTGGCCAGCATATCCTTATACATCATCTTATGGCTCCAGGAGCAGGCAATTTCGCCATGCATCATTGTTTTTCCAAACCGATGATGCTGCCTGGCAAGTTGTTCACTGAAAATATTTTTTGCCCCGGCTTCCTCAACAGTGAATTTATTTTTATCAGCGCCAAAGAAGAAAGAGTAGTCCAGGCCTTTGAAACGTTGGGCAAACAATTCCCTCCGGGCCGCAGCCGATTCTATGCTGAGCACATATATCTTATCGTAATATTGATTAAGCAGTTGAAAATATTCCTGCATACAGAGAGAATTGCAGTAAAGATAAAGAACCGTACAGTTTTGTAGTGTGAATGTTCCGGTAATAACTCTTTCAAATTTGAAGCACAACTTTGAACTGTGAACTTTAAACCCGGAACCTTTATCCTGCCCAACCTTCCCGGTCAAGGCTACGGTATTGAATGGCTTCTGCCAAATGTTCCGGTTTGATGTCCTCACTGGCTGAAAGATCAGCAATTGTTCTTGACACTTTTAATATCCTGTCATAAGCTCTTGCTGAGAGATTTAATTTTTCCATGGCAGCTTTCAATAAGTTAGCCCCAACCTGGCTGATGAGACAGATCTCTTTGAGCATCTTACTGCTCATTTGGGCATTGCAGTAAATACCCGGGTTGTCTTCATACCGTTTCTCCTGCATATCTCTCGCCCTGATCACTCTTTCACGGATGCCGGCAGAATTTTCCTGTTGTTTAGTCGCGGATAATTCACTGAAAGCAACAGGTGTCACTTCCACATGCAGGTCGATCCTGTCGAGCAAGGGCCCGGAAATTTTATTTAAATATTTCTGCACGGCTCCCGGCGGGCAGGTACATTCTCTTTCGGGATGATTATAAAAACCACAGGGGCAGGGATTCATAGAAGCAATCAGCATAAAACTGGCCGGAAAATCAACAGCCACTTTTGCCCTTGAGATAGTCACTCTTCTTTCTTCCATCGGCTGGCGCATGACTTCTAATACGGTTCTTTTAAATTCCGGTAATTCATCCAAAAACAAAACGCCGTTATGCGCCAATGAAATTTCACCAGGTTGGGGGATCCCTCCGCCACCAACAAGCGCCACATCAGAAATAGTGTGATGCGGGGAACGGAATGGTCTCCTGGAAACTAATGTTGAATTCTCCGGGAGCTTCCCGGCCACCGAATGGATCTTGGTTGTTTCCAGAGCTTCCTGTAATGATAGTGGAGGAAGAATGGTGGGTAATCTTTTTGCCAGCATAGTTTTTCCTGCGCCGGGCGGGCCAATCAGAATAGCGTTGTGCCCACCGGCTGCGGCAATTTCCAAAGCTCTTTTAATATTTTCCTGCCCCTTTACATCTGCAAAATCAATTTCAAAATCATATTGCGAATGCATAAATTCTTCCCGGGTATTCACAACGGTTGGCTCAATACCTTTTTCATCATTCTCAAAAAAAGCGATCACTTCTTTAATATGGCTCACCCCATAAACATTCAGTTTATTCACCATTCCGGCTTCTTTTGCATTAACTGTCGGAACTATTAAACCTTTGAAACCTTCTTTGCGGGCCTGGATGGCAATGGGTAATGCTCCTTTGATGGAACGTATCTCACCGTCCAGCGACAATTCACCCATGATGACATAATTGCTTAGCGCTTCGTAATTTTTCAATTGCTCAGATGCACCTAATATCCCCAAAGCAATAGGCAGGTCAAAGGCTGTTCCGCTTTTTTTGATATCGGCCGGCGCCATATTCACTACCACTTTGGTACGTGGCACCATGAAATGATTTGTTTTAAAAGTGCTCTCGATCCGCTGCAGGCTTTCTTTCACGGCATTGTCGGGCAGGCCCACGATCATCATATCTTTTCCTGATTGGCTCAGCCAGTTTACCTCGATGGTGATTGTAATTGCTTCCACACCATACACAGCGCTGCCAAATGTTTTTACAAGCATGGTTTGAAGGTAGAAAAAAATGAATAGAAATGACTGTGATAAAGGCCGTAGAAAAGCGTTATATCCTGCTATTGTATTTTAGCTATGAGCGATCCTTACCAGGTAATAAATGACAGTATTATCTTTTGCCGATATGAGGGTTAAAGAATTTTCCGTGATGTTGCTTACATAAAAGCGCCAAAACCCTTTTTGTTGGGTACGGGCAAGTGTTGCGTCCAGTCGAAGTATATTATCTTCGATCTTCCAGGTGCCGGTGGATTTTTCCCCGTTACCGAGTACCCAGGCCATTTTCCCATTTTTGTCAAATGTAAATAGCTGCCCATCGGCATCCCAGTTTCCGATAATATCTTTTTCTTTTACAATGACAGTATTAACTTTCTGAACCACATTGCCATTACTGTCAATTTCTATATTACGGAGCACCGTGATCACTGAATCATTCGTCTTTGTTAATTGAGGTTCTATCTGGACAACCAGGAAGTCATTCATCGAGAACTGTTCCCCGTATCGCTTTGACAAGGTCTCGGCAATTACCTGGATGTCGTTCACAGCCCTTTCAAATGAACCTTTGGTATATTCGCTGTAACGGGTCATTTCATTGACCCACGCATCCTTTATTTCTTTCGGAGAACCATTACTCTTATTGATCCTGTCCAGGTTTTTATAATATTGTTCCAGGGCAGGAAACGAACTGGTCTCATTATCGAGCCGCCTGTTCATTGCTTTAATAAGATCCTTATCAATATTTTTTCCTGTAGCCAGGTCAGCAACATCTTTCAGGAATTTATCAGATTCCTTTTTAATTTCTTTTAATAAAGAATCCCGGCTGATGCCCCTGGCGTTTTTGGTTAGTGATAATGTATTCTTGGTGTAAATGTTTTCATAAGCCATATATGATTTCCAGGCAGCGGTAGTGGCTGCTTTGGTTGTTAAAAAACTATCTCCCTCCGGTTTTTTAAGGTATTGGGTCAGGTAAAAAACGGTGGTGGAAGTGATAATGGTGACAATGGCGCCGATAATAACATTTCTTGTGTGGATCTTACTGGATGATGAAACCGGCGGCGATGGTATTGGAGTGGTAGAACCAGTATTCAATGATGATGTCGACGAATCAGTAATTCTTCCGGTTGCCCGTGAAGAAGGAACGTCAGAAGGATGACCCGGAACCCTTGGATTGTCAGGCATGTTTGGAAGTTGAATATCTAAGTTACAGTTTTGGCAAAAAACTAAAATAGTTTTTATTTTATTTCCTTCACCGTCCCTTCAAAGAGTAGCGATACCATCGGGTCTGCTTCAAATCTTATTGGTTTTGATTGTACCGGGAACAGAAAAGTTTCTGTGTTTTTGCTGATCATTCTTATCATTCTTTTGGGCATGGAGACCATTGACTCCTGTATCAGCATTTCCAGCTGAAATTGAAAATTCCCCGGCTGTTGTAATTGCTTTACTGTAACAGCTATGTTTTTATCTGTTTTATTGTATTTCCAGCTGATATCAAGAAGGAGGTTTTCGGGTGTGTACAGCCATTGTGTAAAAAATTGTTCAAGATTTTTTCCCGATACCGATTCAAAAACCTTTTGCAGATCACGGGTATCAGCATTTTTACCGGCATAAGTTTCGTAATATTTACGGATACATTTTCTGAAAACAGAATCGCCCAACTGGCGCCGGAGCATATGCAGCACCCAGCTGCCTTTCTGGTAACTGTTGGGGTTCAGCAGTTGCATATATGGCGATACAGAATCAACCACCGGTTTGCGGGATGTTTTTACAAAATCAATCACTTCAACCCGTTCAGCCTTCATGTCGTCGTTGAATCTTTCTTTGCCATATTTTTCTTCCGAGTATATATGTGCGAGGTAAGTTGCAAAGCCTTCGCTGAGCCAGAGGTGTGTAAAACTTTTTTCTGTGGCCATATCACCAAACCACTGGTGTGCTATCTCATGAGCAAGCAGGTTTTCTTCCCGGCGGTCACCGGTAACTGAGTTTTCAGCATAAAATATAGCCCCGGCATTTTCCATGCCGCCAAAAATGGTTTTGGATTGTACATTGGCTAATTTTTTGTAAGGATACGGGCCAATATAATTTATATAGAAAGCAAGAATGTCTTTGGCAATTGCATAATCATAAAAACCTTCTTTTTTATTTTCAGGGAATACCCAGCTATATACCGGCACACAATTCACCTCGCCAACCCTGTTCACGGCAAAATCAGCCACAGCAATTACCATTACTTTGGTAGGCAGCGGCACATCTTCTTTATAATGCGTCAATTTTTTATCACCCGGCAAATTGCTTTCTTCTACCTGGATACCATTTGACACAACCTGGTAATGGGAAGGAGCAGTAACAATAAACTCAACGGATGCTTTATCCGCGGGGTCATCCACACAGGGGATCCAGTTATGTGCCCGGTTGGGCCAATTGTCGGCAAAAAATGTCCGGTGGCCGTATTTGTTTTTAGAAATGATGAGGCCATCAGAGGGAATGCCATGATAGGTTACTAAAAGTGTCGCAGTATCAGAGGTACCAAAGGGAATGTTTGGCAAAAAGAAGATTGTTACACTGTCAGGTGATTTTGCAAAACCCCTGATGCCAGGACCGCTTATTTTATCAACTTTCATACCCCGGCCTTTGTCATTTTGGGTAACGATGTCGAGCCTTATTGAACTTACCGATGTAAGGAATTTCAGTTTTATTTCTGCCTGCCCGAAAACAGTGTCATTATTGTCATTCACTTCAATGCTGTATTTATAATGCAGCACATCAATCTTGCTTTGAGCACCAACAACAAAAAAAGAACCGGTCAGGAATAAGATTAATAACTCCTTTTTCATAGGCTGTAAATTAAAGTAATATTTTCCTATAAATCCTTACAATCCTGTTAATCGTAGCCTGCCTGCCGCAGGCAGGTTCTATAGTTTTTCCAGCATATCCACCACCTTTTCCCGCTTCAGGATAACATAGCCGATCCGGTCTTCACTGATGCCTTCTTTAAGCTGGTAAGTAAATTCCAGCTGGTCGTCTTTAACATTAGTTTCAAAATAGCGGAAAGAAATATTCGGATAGGATTTCAATTCTTCGCCGATTTCATAAAGGTGAGTAGACAGAATAAACAGTGAGTTCTTGATCTTTATCAATCCCTTGATAACCGTAAGTGAACACTTCATCGCATCCTGCACATTGGTGCCTTTAAAGAGTTCATCGATCAGCACCAGCCATTTTTTCCCGTTATTGATCTTTTCTATGGTATTCTTTATCCGTTGCACCTCGTTGAAAAAAAAGCTTTCGCCTTTGGCAATATTGTCCACTACATTGATATTACTCAGCAACCCGTCAAACAAAGTAAGTTTCAGGGAACTGGCCGGAACACCCATACCGAGATGCGCCAGGAAAACGGCAGAACCTATTGATTTTATCAAAGTGCTTTTGCCGGCCATATTGGCGCCGGTGAGAAAAAGAAAACTGTGCTGCGGATCCATTTGCACATCGTAAGCTACCGGTTGTGGTAATAATATATGATATAAACCTTTTGCATCCACCAGCGCTGTTTCCTGCTCCACAAATTCCGGAAAACAAAGTCCGAATGTTTTTACTGCTACAGCCATCGAATACCATGCATCCAGTTTACTGAAAGTGTCCACCAGTTCCAACGTGTCTGTTTTATAGCGGCCCCGCAGGTTATAAGCGAAATAAAGATTTTGCCGGGTGGAAAATTTTTTACCCGGTTCTGTTTCAGAGAGTTTTTGCAGCGGGGATTCTCTTAATAAACGGCCAATACGGTCTGTATATAATTTTATGTTTGGAGGCAATTCAAGTCCTTCCAGTAATTCAGCTATTTGTCTGATGCCACGGAAAAAATCGGCAAAATGTGTGATGGAATATTTTACCATGGAATAATCTTCGCTGTGCAGCCACTTATAGAGCATATTGTTGAATGAGGCCGGGCTCTCGCTGATGGGGTCGAGTGAGTAATCCATGAATTTATCAATCACCAGTATTGTGCCGTTGCTGATACCGGTGGGCCAGTCCCTTACATGCTCCATAAAAGTGCGGATGATCTTTTGTGTGCCAATGATCTTCTGTATATCGTCATGGGGTTCACTGAAAAATTTCCGCAGCCATGCTTTGCCGCCGGTAGTCCTGGTAAAATTCAGTTTATGAAAAATAGAAAACTCTTCTTCGTTGTGGAAGATGGAGATGTCGCTGAATGATGTATTATCTATTTGCATATGGTGAATAGTGAAGAGTGAGTGGTGAATGGAGTCCTGGAAACTGACTATTCACCATTGACCATTCACATTTTTATCTGTCAAATTTTAATCTTTGCCCTTTCTGTGATTCATCCCACATTCCATTTGCATACACTAAATTCCCGTTTACAAACGTATTAGTAACAGATGCAGGAAATACAAAATTCTCTAAAGGACTCCAGCCGCATTTGTATAAAATATTTTCTTTCGAAACTTTTGTTGAATGGTTCATATCAACGATGACCAGGTCCGCATGATAACCCTCCCGGATATAACCCCGTTCTTTTACCTGGAAACAATCTGCTACTGCATGACTCATCTTTTCAGCAATTTTTTCCAATGAGATTTTGCCCTGTTTATAATAATGTAGCATTAAAAGTAATGAATGCTGCACCAAAGGCAGTCCGGCATGAGCCAATTCATATTGACTCTTTGCTCCCCTCTCCACTTGTGGAGAAGGGTAGGAGGTGAGGTGTTTCTCTTCCCATGTATGCGGTGCATGATCGGTCGCAATCACATCCAGCCTGTCATCCAGCAATGCTTTCCATAAAGCTTCTTTATTATGCGGCGCCTTGATGGCCGGGTTGCATTTGATCTGGTTGCCCAGCCTTTCATAATCATCACTGGTAAAATGTAAATGATGAACACAAACCTCGGCCGTGATATGTTTTTTTTTCAGTGGCATCATGTTTGTAAACAACTGCAACTCTTTTTCCGTACTGATATGCAGAATGTGCAGCCTTGAGTTATACTTTTTGGCGATCTGTATGGCATACAGCGATGATTCGTAACAGGCATCTTCATTCCTGATAAGGGGATGATCGGCTGCGGTCAGTTCTTTTCCAGTAGCTTTCAGCTTTTCCAGGTTCCGCCGGATGATCTTTTCATCTTCACAATGTGTAGCGATCAGCAATTCGCTTTCACGGAAAATTCTATCAAGGGTATTCGGGTTATCCACCAGCAAGTTTCCGGTGGATGCACCCATAAATATTTTTATACCACAAATATCTTTTCTTTTATCATTTGACCGCAGCACTTCATCCGCATTGTCGTTGGATGTGCCCATATAAAAAGAATAATTGGCCAGCGAAGTATTGGAGGCTATAAGATATTTCTCTTCCAGTAATGGTTGTGTAAAGGCAGGTGGTACTGTGTTCGGCATTTCCATAAAACTGGTAACACCCCCGGCAACGGCTGCCCTGGCTTCAGAATAAATTGTGGCTTTATGTGTAAGCCCCGGTTCCCGGAAATGCACCTGGTCATCTATACATCCGGGAAAAAGATATTTTCCTTCACCATTGATATCTTTTGCAGTGCTGTCAATCCGGGGTTCAATTTTTTCAATACGTCCTCTATTTATCAACACATCAGCCGTTTTAATGCGGCCCTCGTTGACAACCTGTATATTCTTTATCAGGTATTTTTGCATATCTTGTTCGGTGAAATTAAGACCAAAGCCAATACCCATGCAATTTAAACAAACCCTTGTAAGACTTGCCTTTATCCTGTTGCCCTTTTCAGTTTTTTCCCAAACTACTTACCTGTCGCAGGATGACAAGGCCATTATCCTGATGGAACGGATGGAAATAAAAAGCCGTTCAGATTCTTTTTTCAATTTTTCCAAAACAAGACCATTTGCCCGGCTGCATGTGGTGAATGCTGTCAGTCATTATTTACAGCAATACAGTAATAAGTCATTATCAAAGGTTGATGCTTATAATGCACAGCGGGTGCTTATGAATAACCTGGAATGGCTGCCTGCCGCTGAGCGGCTGAAGTTTACTTCTAAAAAACCGATCCTGAAAAGATTCTATACAAGCCCCGCTAATCTTTACGAAGTACATATAAAGGATTTTGACCTTGTCGTCAACCCGGTGATACAAGTGGTTGTTTCAAAAGAAAAAGATAATGACGAAACATTATACCTGAACACCCGGGGCCTGAACGTTCGGGGCCGCATCGCTAATAAGATTGGTTTCTATGCCTACCTGACCGATAACCAGGAAAAAGATCCTTTTTATGTGAGGGACTGGGTAAACAGGCGGAAAGCGGTGCCAGGAGAAGGTTTTTACAAGCAGTTTAAACAAACCGGCTATGATTATTTTGATGCGAGGGGTTATTTCACCTTCAATGTGACCAAATACATTAATGTAGCATTTGGCTATGATAAAAACTTTATCGGTAACGGCTACCGCAGTTTGTTTTTCAGCGACGCCGGTAACAACAACCTGTTTCTCAAATTAAATACCCGTATCTGGAAGATCAATTACCAGAACCTGTTTATGGAATTGCATGCAGCCGAAATTCCCGGCGGTGATAAGCTATTACCAAAGAAATACGCCGCCATGCACCACCTGGACATATCACTAAACAAATGGCTGAACATAGGTTTATTCGAAGGTGTTGTCTTTGGCCGCAAGGACAGGTTTGATTTTGGTTACCTGAACCCCATCATCTTCTACCGTTCCATTGAGCAGCAAAACGGAAGCTTTGATAACTCCGTAGCAGGCCTGGATCTGAAAGCAAACCTGGCCAAAAAAATTCAGTTGTACGGGCAGCTTTGCCTGGATGAGTTCCTGTTGTCTGAAATAACCAAGAACAACGGGTACTGGGGAAACAAATGGGGCATACAGCTGGGGGCCAAATATATTGATGCGTTTGGCATCAGCAATCTTGACCTGCAACTGGAATATAATGTAGTTCGCCCTTACACCTATTCTCACCGGGACTCTGTTGCCAATTACACACATTATAATCAACCGATGGCTCATCCGCTGGGAGCCAATTTCAGTGAGTTTATTGGCCTGGCCCGTTACCAACCGGCACCTAAATGGCTGGCGGTTGCCAAATTGATTTATTACCAGCAGGGGAGGGACTCAAATAGTATCAGTTATGGCAGCAATATCTTTTTGCCAAACATACCACCGTACCGCATCGGCGATTTCGGCCATGCACTCGGCAGCGGCTGGAAAACCAATGTGCTCTATGCTTCTTTTTTGTTGTCATATGAATTCAGGGAAAATTTATTCCTGGAACTGAATGCTGTGTATCGCAAGCAGGAAACCAAGACTCCACCAATCACCTCAACAAATACTTCTATTGTTTCATTTGGAGTAAGATGGAATATGCACAGGAGAGAGTTTGATTATTAATTATCCTTCCAGGTGAATCGTAAACACGATCATCCTCGATTGTATTTTATCAAACACATTGGAGAATATCAGGTCCTTGTCCCTTGCATGGATATTACGCAGGCCATTGCTGATTTTTATTTCAGGGGAGAAAATAAAAGTTTCGAAGAAAAAATTGAACCCGATACCAAACTCAGGGCCATAATCATAGCTTTCAATCTTTACCAGTTCTTCCGCCCTTTTTGCACGGGCATTTGATGCCATATCGATATCAAATTTAAAACCCGCCATTGCATACACCCGGAAATTGCCGATACGGTCACTCTGGAATTTGAGCTGAAATGGAAAAGTAAAGATCACCGATTCCACTTTTTTTGTTACTACTGTGTCGCCGTTGATGTCAGGGTATTTCAGTTTATAAAAAATACCTCTTTCAATAAACATCAGTTGCGGGTTAAAGCGCAATTGAAAACGGTTGGATAAGCGGCCGGTGGCAGAAAGACCCAGTGTGAAGCCACCGGAGTTCACCGGTTCTGCCACATACACACTGTCGTATTGCAGGAAACGGGGATGCAGCTCGGTTTGAAAACGGGCCAGGTTGACACCAATGGTAATTCCAAAATAATAAGGCTGGGCATCATGGTCAGATTGGTTCAGATCAGCTCCGCCGAATTGTGCCCTTGAGGTTTGGGAAATCATCAGCCCACCGCAAAGCAAATACGCTACAGTTGTGATTTTTATAAGGATTTTCTTCCGGAGTAGATGCAACATATTCCTAAGCTAAGCGGTTTAAACCCGGTATCGGTATATCCCACGGTTTTTAAAATGTCAGTAAATAATTGACGGTCCGGAAAAGCATTGGCCGATTCACATAAATATAAATAAGCTTCTTTATTTTGTTTGAACCAGCGGGCCACCTGCGGCGCCACAATGCCCATATACAGGTTGTAGAAACTTTTTACCGTCCTTCGCCGTGGTTTTGAAAATTCAAGCACTATTAAACGACCTCCCGGTTTTAACACCCTCAGCATTTCTGCCAGGCCGTTTTCCAGGTTTTCAAAGTTCCGAACTCCAAATGCCACCGTCACCGCATCAAACGTATTTTCACCATAATTTATTGTTTCTGAATCTCCTGTGTGGAGTTCGATTTTGCTTGCAAGTCCTTCTTTTTCAATCTTTTTCCGGCCCAATTCCAGCATCCCTTCTGAAATATCAATGCCAATGATCTGTTCGGGCCTCAGCATTTTATAGGCCATTAGCGCCATATCCGCTGTACCGGTGGCCACATCTAAAATATGTTTGGGATCATCTTTTTTCAGCAGCCTGATCGCTTTTTTACGCCAGCCAATATCTGTTCTGGCAGAAAGAAGCCGGTTCATTACATCATATTTGCCGGCTATTTTGTCAAACATATCAGCCACCTGTTCCTTCTTGCTGAATCCTGATGTTTTAAAGGGAATAATATGATCGTGCGGCAAAGGGGTTTTCATTGAACCGCGAAGGTAGGAACTTATTGAGCGTAAGAATAATAGTAAGCTTCTCTTGCATAGAAAGCACCGGTTTCGGTGATAACATTTGCCGTCATTTTTTTGGGCCTGCCTGTACCGTAGTATTCAGTTTGATAATTATAAGTGCCCGTGTAAAAACCCGACTCTTGCAGCACCAGCTTTGAAGGTTGTTTGGCTGAGTGAAATAATATAGCAGGCACCATGAAATCTGTATTACTGCTAACATCAACATGGTGGGCGAAGAAATTCCAGAAAATAGCTTCATCTCCCAGTGCTAAAGCTGCCGTGGCGCCGGACAAAGTATATTTATAGATCTCTTGGTAACTATAAAAGATCCCTGAAGTAACTATATGATCCATTTGTGTTATATCCCCGGATGCATTATAAGTAAAGGCATATTTGTTTGCATTATTTGTACCAACGGCGAATGTACGATCGATCACAGTATCGATGCGGTTATTGGTTGATTTTACAATGAAACTATCAATTTCGTGATGAGGATCATCTTGAGCAGTGGCTTTCATTAATGATACTTTGCCGGAGGCATCATACTGCAATTCGAGATCCGCCTGATATACCTCCGGATTAGATGTGGGCGATACGACCCAATGCCTGCAATGGATAGCAGTTAGCTTATTATTACTCCTTTCAAAACTAAAATCATAGACGTAGAAACCATTATGCGGTAAACGTATGCGGTCTATCTTACCAGCAGCATTGTAAGAAAATAAAATAACGCTTGAATCAATTTTAGGCGGGAAGCTAAGATCCACGGCAGTCCGATCATACACATAGGTGATCGACCTAGCACGGGTGCCGGTATTGTCTTCGGGCAATACAGGAAAGGGATAGGGATCTGTATATTCATCATCACTATTTTCCCTGTTACAGCCTGCAATTGTAAAAGTGGCTGCAAGAATGATCGGGAACAGGAGGAAATAATATGGCCGGCGAAAAGGCATGAAGGAAGATAAGAATAAAAAACAAAGTTATCTTGCAATTAATGGAAATCATTTCAGCAAAATATATCATCAGCAGCCCCGGTTACAAGCAAAGCCCACCCCCGGATAATGCGGAATATGCTTTTATCGGACGCAGCAATGTGGGCAAGTCATCATTGATAAATATGCTGACCGGTAAACAAAGCCTCGCAAAGATCTCTAACACTCCGGGCAAAACAAAACTCATCAATCATTTTGAGATCATATCTTCCGATAAAAAAAAGTGGGGCATAACCGACCTTCCCGGCTATGGTTATGCCACCGTTTCTCAAACTGCCAGGAACAACTGGGAAAACATGATTGAGTCGTACATCCGCAAACGGGAAAACCTCGTTTGTTTATTTGTATTGATCGATAGCAGGCACGAACCTCAACCCATTGACCTGGAGTTCATCAACCAGTTGGGGGAGTGGCAAACAGCATTTGTCCTTGTTTTTACAAAAATTGACAAGAATAAACCTGGCGCCACTGACCGGAATGTGGCAGCTTTTTTGACAGCTATGGCAGCCAGTTGGGAGCAACCCCCACCGTATTTTCTGACATCGGCAATCAAAAAAACGGGAAGAAAACCTCTGCTGGACTATATCGGAGGCCTGAACAAAAGCTTTATCAGGCTTTAATTGAAAATACCCCGTTTGTGGCATCGGTGTTTTAAGATTTATTCCTATTTTGCAGTCTATTACAATCCGTTTATGAGACCAATCTTATCCGAAAAAAATATTGTAGCGATCCTTTTTGTAATGGTGCTTATCAGTTTTTCCCTTGCACAGGAAGACAGCAGGAAAATGGAAAAAATGTACTCCGGTCTTAATGCCAGCGCCGCCTCACGCCTCCTGGTTCATCAACCCTTGTTAAAAATACAGGATGCTCCTGACGCACACCCTTCCGGCCCGGCTGAATAAAGTACTTTTTTTAAGCCAGTTTTGTTTCCCCTTTCAGCTTTACGAAAAATAGTTTATGAGAAAATTATTGTTGTTCCTGGTCCTTTTTATGTCGGTACAAGGGTTGACACAGCCAGGTGATTCTATGAAAAAAAACCGGGGAGAAGATAAATTGATCAGTGACGATTCAATTTTTGTGAAACTGGAGAAATTTAAAGATAGTGTGCTGAATACGATTCATGCCTCTGATTCATTTACGATAAATGAAAACATTAACAGAAATGTTACAGGTATAATGGAACTGCAAAAAAAACAGAGAGTCAAAGAAAAAAGAGGCGCCATGATACGCATCGGTATCGGGATTGCTTTTTTAATTATTCTTATTATCGGGCTTAGAAGGAAGACCACAAAAAAATAGGGAGATGGTTCTGCGGGCAGAAAAGTCTTCTGCATTCTCTTAAGTCAGGCATTGATTAATTCACCACTTTATTGGCGCAACTGCTGCTGGCAAAGGCTTCGGGTTTGGCTTTAAATGCGAAACCCATCCCGAGTATGTAGCCCATCGCTTCTTTGAGTGCATCATTACTTTTGAAATGAGGATTGGTGTTGATGTCCGCATGCACTTCCATATCCACATCATATACCGTAAACAGGTTGCAGAGTTCATAAGCGATTTCAATGCTTTTAGCCACTTCCATCAGCATCCTTTCTTTAATAGTGAACTGCTGGCGGGTCTTTTCATTATGAATGAACATAAAACCTCCATGACCTTCCCGTAAAAAAACAATGACGGTAGCATATTCAGTTTCCTGTCCTTTTACCTGGGAGTCGGTACCGATGCAGACTTTCAGCCGGAAGCCCTTTTCTGTTTCCCTCCTGATAGCATGTTCTACTGCTTCCAGGATGGGCAATTCAATCGGGTCTCCATTAAATTTTCTCCAGCGCATAAAAAAGGTTTTCCCAAGATACGGGAAAACCTTTGATTAACAATAGGGCACGGATTAATGTTCTGTTACCAGAACAAAAAAGAGTTTATTGCCGCAGCAATTTTTCTATCCACTGTTCGGTTCCGTTAGAAAAGCGGACGATGTACATTCCACTGGCTATACTTCCGGTGTTAATGATATTTGATCCATTGACCAGTTTTCCCTGCACCAATGTTTTACCACTAAGATCATATATAGCATAGCTGTAAACACCTGGGCTGGATACTTCAATGGTGCTGCTGTTAACAAGGTTGCTTATTAATTTTGGCCCGGGAGCAACGCCGGTTTTGCGGATCGTAACAATATTGGAATAGTATTGCCGGCCATTATCAAATGTTACATTCAGCCGGTATTGAACTGTTCCGCTGATATTGGGCCTGTAAGCATATGAACGGGAAGTAACAGGTGATTCTGACAACGTAATGAAATTCCTGCCATCTGTCGAAATTTCCAGTATTTGTTTTGTTACCTGTTCATCCGCATCAATGAGCCAGTTAAGCTGATGTTCATCGTTATTCAATGCACCATGCAGTTCAAGTCTCCTTAAGGGAAGGGCGCCGGCTGTAAAATTGCCCTGGAGTGAATAAGAGCCAAGACTTGCATAGTTGGGTGCATATATATTACCTTTTCCTTCTATTTTCAGATAATAAGTACCGGGGTTCAGCATTGAATCAATAACTGAACTCAGTAAAGTACCGGGATTATAAACATTTAACAGGGCCTGGGAATTATTATATAAGCTTACCTGCATATCCAGGTCGGATCCCGAATTATTGGCCCCGACATTGTAAGGAACAGCGCTCAGTTGAAATCTGCCATAAACGGTTGTTGTTATTTTGAACATGTCTGCATCTGTGTTACGTTCAACAACACCGGTTACATTAAACTGATTACTCACAAATTGAGTATTGGTTGCAGCAGCAAAGCTGGCAGCATGATCGTCATTGCGGTAGGTAAAGCCATTAGCAGCACCAATAATTACATCCAGGTCACTTTGCACACTGTTACATCCATAAGAGTTGGGGCCATTATTCCACAAAGTCAGGTTCTTGCTGTAACCCACACCCATTATCGGGGCCCAGCCAATTTCGCCACTGCCTGTTCCGGGATTATATTCTGATATTTTGACACAGTTCACATCATAAGTGGACTGGTGAAACAGACCCAGGGTATGGCCTGCTTCGTGTGATGAAGCTTCTGAAATATTTTTTGAGTTGTAGCCAAGCAATGCAGAAAAAACAAAACAGGGAGTATCATCTCCCCATATAAAGGAATTAACAAAAGCCACCCCGCCGGCTGATCCGTACCAATCAGAAGTGATCGTTACAATAACTCTCATTCTTCTGTTAACCGGTGCCGCAAAGTATTTGGTGGAATCGGTTGTGATATTAATGTTGAAAGGCCTGTAATCTTCAGCTACCCTGTTAAAAACTTCTGTCATCTGTGCAGTATTTAATCCTGAAGCGCCGCAATAAATCGGGCCGCTTGTATTCCAGGAGGTGTTTTGCACTGTTTGGCCGTCAAAATCCAGAAAAATAACAGCTGAAGCAGAAGGATAGCTGCTGAGCAAGGGTACTTGTGCTTTGGCTGTCAATGCCCCGCCAAGCAACAAGAACATCAGGGTGGATTGGAATAGTTTTTTCATAACAAGGCGGATTTTAATGTTTGTTTTTCAATAGGTACTGCTGGTAGGGTATGGATGTCAAAACGGACCGGTTTAAAATTTTATCATGGTAATTTTTGTATAGTTGTTATTCATTTATCACATCATAATAATTCTTCTTCACAAGTTCAAAACCGGCATCTTTCTGCTGAAGGACAAAAAGATCGCCATGCTGAAAACTCATCAGCCGGCCATTATATTTTATGGTTCCATCATCACTGACCACTTTGGAAATAAAAAGGGTGGCGCCATTATAATTGGTAGATCTGATGACCACCGTTTGCACTTTATCAGCATATTTACTTACCGATGAAACTACCTTGCCCTCAAAGGGAGCAGTTTTTGCATCAGATGATAGTGTGGTATTGATGCTGGCCCCTGTTTTTGCATTTACCAGGTCGTTCAGGTTATCTATACTGACAGGGATCACTTCCGGGAGATTATCAAATAACCGGGGTTTGTTGTAATTAGGTTCGTTGACAATGACTTTCTGGTCTTGTGCGGCCGAAAAAAGGCTGCAAAGTGTAATGCATGCGCAAAGCACATAGGTACGTAGGTTTTTCATGTTGGACTTTTTTTAAGGTCAATAAGATATTGTTCAGCAGCCAGGATTTAATCAACTGCAGTTTTCAGGGGGGACGGAGATACAAGATTTGTGTTTTTTTTCTGAAAGGTCAAGCCGGGAATACAATAATCGAAAAGATCGGGTGGTAGTACTCAGCAGTTATAGTAAGTACTCACAGCGTTAATAGTAAATCTTCGAAAAAATGTACTTAATCAGTATTGCCCCGTGCTTAATAAAACTAATGTGCAGGCTTCAACAGCTTTAATGTTATACCTGTTGGCAAGAGTTGCCAGTTCTTCATTTTCGGCACCGGGGTTGAAGATAATCCGTTTGGGTTTCAGGGATAAAATATAATCGTAATAATCCTGCTGGTGAAGGGGATTCAGGTAAAGCGTTACTGTATCTATATTATCAAATTCTTTTTTTTCTGTTTCTATTGCAACATCAGCAACCCGGGCATTTTTTTTCCCGACTGCCACCACCGGGTGGCCATGGCTACGCAACCGCTGCACAGCCAAATAGCTGTAACGGGAGGGATTGCCTGATGCCCCGAGTACAAGGGTTTTCTTTTTTTCAAACATCATGTAAAACTAAGATGAATTTTAACTTCAGGGGCTTCGTCAAGCTCGAACTACTGCCGATAGCAAGTAACAGATGTTTTAATGTCCTGCCCGGTTTATTATGCTAAATATGCCAGGATAAATATTGCACTAAGATATGTCCATAAAATTGAAAACAAAATGTGAACAGTGGTCTCGAAAGTTTTTCCTTTCCAAAGTAAGGATGAGTAACCAAAGAATTGTATGAGAAGTCTTGTTACCCAGAAAATGCCAAGTCCTAAAGAAATCCTTTTGCCAATGGTCGTTGTTGTCAGTTCAGCTGCTGATGTCAAACAAAGAAGTCCCATAAGAAAAATCATAAATGCAATAAAGAACGAATGAACATACATCATTTGCCGGTTCATAATGTTCAATGAGCTTAACTCCTGTTTCCATTTAAAATATTTTGGAAATAAAAAATGAAGCAAGGCTAATATGATCAATAAGATGCCGGTGATTTTGAGGTGAAGTTCCATTTTATTAGAATAGTCAATATACAAAAGAATGTTAGGCGCTACAGTTGAAGACAGACATAAATGGTGTGAATTTACTTTCACGAAAAGAAGTAAAGCCTGCACGTTCAAAAGCATTTTTCCAAACAGAACGGGAGAAAAAGTGTGTGAAGCCTACCGAGAAAGCCAGAAAATTCGGAAAATCCCGCAAGTGTTCTACCATAATTACTTTTCCATCTGGTTTACATAGCCGGTAGCATTCCTTTAAAAACTGAACTTTCTCCTCCTGTAATCTTATTTCATGCACAGCCGACAGAAGAAAAATAATATCCACAGTGTTATCTTTTAAAGGTATCGAATTTGATGCTATTTGTTGTGTATTTGGATATAGCAAAGTCACTTTGCGGGCCCTTTTTATGGCAGGTTCAGTGTGCTGTTTGGCATTGTAAAAATCAAACACTTTTAAATCAGATTGGGGGAATTTGTTTTTAATAATAAAACTCGTTTCATCAAAACCAGCGTTAATGTTAACGATTAGTTTTACTCCTTCATCATCCCTGATGATATTTTTCAACCAATGGAACTGATAAAAACCCGAAAAATCATACACATAAGCAGATACAATTAATGGCATTAGGAGACCATACAGAAACGCTGCTATGATCAGCCCAAAAACTGTATCCGGCCATTTAATAAGCAAATGACTGGCAAACAATATCGCTAAAGCCCCAAGGCCAAACACATAAAAGTGGCGGTTAAAACTTAATATATTTAAAACGCCTTGAAATTTTCTTCTTTTTTTTTCCATTGTTCAGTTTTACCTTTTTTCCAGTAATAAGGAATGTTCCGGATGATAAAAGCATTTGCCAATTTAGCATCAGCCAGTTTCAATTTGTTCATGAACGAAAAGTTGTAGTCAATAACCTTAACAGGTGATGGCTTCCAGTTCTCTCTGACTCCTTCAATGATTAAAACTTTCTTGCCGATTGGGTCATAAGTAAAAGTAAATGGTAATGGTCCCGCAAATCTTCGGGCTTCTTTCCAGTCAGTAAATGGTGAGCCGTCAGGCAGAGAAATATTTTCATTGCCTGAAACTTCGATCTGAATTTTGAAATCCGATTTATTTGAACTGATTTCAGTTATTCCGTTCTGCTGTAATTGATTGATGTCTGTTGTAGTGTAGTTGTAGTGAGTGAAAATGTTCCCGAAAAATTCCATTTTCTTTTTGTCAGTTTCTGATTTAAGAATATACAATCCCCGCAAACTTTTGCCCGCTTTGTTCGTGAACCTGACAAAGACACGATAACCGATAAGGAAAAAGTTGTTGCCTAACATTTTTGGAAAACCTTTTGGCCTGAGATCTTTTGTCTGAACCATTGCAACTGCAATGAAAGCCCACTTTTCGTTGAAGGTGTCCAACTCCAGACATTCGGGAACCAGATGCTGAATTTGCTCCTTTGGAATTGCGAATGTGAAAACAAGAGAGCTTTCAAAAAATGCTTCAACAGCAAACGGATGATTTTTTAAGAATGAAAACATTTTATGTCTGTTGAAGTAAATTATTCCTGAGACGAAATTCGTTATAATGAATTAAAAGTATAAATAGAAAGGCAAAAACCGCATTTGCTCTGCCCCAAAGAAGTAGGTCAGGCACAAGAATAAATTCTAGAATATTCATTGCTGCAATAACAAGAATCTGGGTGATTGCATTCAGTCGTGTGTTGATGCCACTTAATATCCAAACTGCCATACCGGTTTCAGAAAGTCCGATTGCTTTGGTAAAAAGTCCTGCATGGTCGTTGCCCAAAATTCTTGCAACAATTTCCTGATGCCGTGGCACAAGGTTCAGCACTTTGCAAAAAAGCCCGTTTATGATCCAAACTATCGCAATGAAGTAATTTAAAAGTTTATGTTTAGTCCTGATTGTCATTTCAGGGAATTATCGCAATTAACCAATTGGGTATCTTAATCCCGGTTTTGTTATTTAAAGAACTTCATCATCATTCCCAGGAACCAGCTTTCTTCAGCTTTTATCATCACATCCAGCGTTTTATCGGCCTGTCGTCCCAGTTTTTTTATACTGCTGATTGTGTCTACAAAAGTCTTTACATGCTTATCTTTTTTTTCTCCATCCACTTCTTCTAATTTATCCAGCAATTGCAGCATCGGCTCCAGTTCTCTTTTCTTTCTTTCCTTCACAATCTGCTTTACCACTTTCCATATATCTTTTTCAGCCGTGAAATATTCTTTCCGCTCGCCGGGCAGCAATACTCTTTCAACAAGTCTCCAGTTGATCAGTTCCCGGATATTCATATTTGTATTGCCCCGGCTGATGTCCAGTTCTTCCATGATATCATCCTGTGTCAGCGGATCGGGGCTGATGAGCAGCAGGGCATGTATCTGCGCCATGGTCCGGTTGATGCCCCAATGGGTGCCAAAGGCGCCCCAGCTGCTGATGAATTGTTGCTTGGCTTCAGTAAGTTTCATGGCACAAAACTACGGCAGCAATTCCGAATTTTCAAAACTTTTTGAAAGTTAGATTTGAATATTATTTTCTTAACCCCTCCAGTATTCTGTGTTCGGGTTTCTGCAAGAGGGTGGTCATGTCCTGTACTTCATTATCATACAATCCTTTGCCGTAATGGCTGGCCGTGTTGTAAATAAAATTGCCCCTGATCTGCATTCGTCCGCCAAATTGCTTCAGAATAGCTGACCGGTGCTGATCATACAATAATGTCAGACGGGTGTTTTCCCCGTCAAGGAAAACAAAAAGCTTTTTCAACCTGGCATTGCTGATGATATCCCGGTAAGTTCTGGGTTGATTTGCCCTGGCGTATTGCATATACCAGGAAATAAAAAGCTCAAATTCAGGGATGGCATACCGGTAGCTGGCCATATTGCTCAGGTAAGTGATCCAGGCATCGGGGTCTTTCCACCCGTAGCTGTCTTTATAGTAATTGAAAAGCGAAACTTCCGTACTGAGCGATTGATAATAAGCGATACACTCTTCGAGTAAGCCCAGGATACCATATTGCTGTGTTACAAGGTATTTATCTTTTGAGTTGATATAAGTGTCATACCGGAATATTTTTTTGCGGATGGCAACCGGAACAATATTGTTTATTTCAATGGCGGGAAAGGTCTTAAAATTTTTGACGGCATAAGACAAAGTATCATTTATCCGGTATAAAACGGAGGCATCGTAATAACTGCTGTGCAAACCCTGGTAATGGTGATATCCTTCATGTACGATCGTTGCAACATCAGAGATAAATTCTTTCAGCGAATCTCCATGTGCCTGTTCATTAATTGAAGCTTCATCATATTCCTTCAGGATGCTGTAGTTTTCAGGGAAATATTTTTTACTCAGCAAAAGCAGTTGTTCTTTTTTGGTCACCGGCAGCGCCAATAAGATAAATAAAAGAGGAATAAAGATGCTAAAACCCCGTATCATATTATTAAAAATAAATCTACCCCCGCAAAAAGCAGTATCGTCTCCGTTGTTTTATCATTTTATTATAAAATTATGGCTTGCAGGAGCAGAGGGTATAGCAAATTGATTGTTCCATGGTGAACACGGCGGGGTTCCGGGTAAGAATAATATTATGGTATCAACAATCGCCGGGAAAGTTGTATTGCTCCGGATCCGGCAAGATTAAAATGGCAGAAAAGGAAAAAAGATCAGCTATCTGATTTTTCCATCAATGTACGGATACTGTTCAGGGAACCAACCAGGCAGGCAATTACACCTATCCACGTAAAAACCGGCAGAGGGGTTCCATCAAGCCATTGAAGCATTTTACTGAATGCGAAAAAACTAAAGCCTGTTACCAGGAAAAATGCTGTCCAGGAAAATTCTTTTAATTCTTTGTCTTCCATAGGGATGATTTATATTGTCATGAAACTGCAAAAAGGTACGACGTATTTTAACGACCGGATTTTTCTTTTTAATTTAAGACTATACTCTTAGTACCGTTAAGTAATAAAGGATAGGTGCAACAAATCTGCCAAACAGAAATTTTGTGAATAAAAAAGTCACCACCCGGGTGACTTTACTATTTGAATAAAGAGATAATTACTCTTACAGCAACATCATTACAGGGTTTTCCAGGTATTTTTTGAATGTCTGAAGAAAGGCGGCTCCGGTAGCCCCGTCCACACTGCGGTGATCGCAACTCAGGGTGATTTTCATTATATTACTTACACCAAATCCATCCGCTTTTCTGACCACCACTTCTTTAATACGGCCTACCGCCATAATACAACTATCCGGTGGATTGATAATGGCTGTAAATTCATCAATATCCATCATGCCAAGATTGGAAATAGTAAATGTATTGCCGGTAAATTCATCCGGCTGCAGTTTCTTGTTCCTTGCTTTGCCACTCAGCTCCTTACTTTCAGCGGCAATTTGCGGTAATGATTTCTGGTCAGCAAAACGAATTACCGGAACGATCAAACCATCCTCAATGGCTACAGCAATACCAATATGAATATGCTGGTAACGACGGATCTTATCACCCCCGTCCGTACCGGAACGGGCGGGCATCCATGATGCATTTACAGCCGGATGCTGGCGTAGTGATAATGCAGCGGCTTTCACGACTAAATCATTGAAACTTATTTTGACCGGGCTTACTTCATTTAATTGTGCCCGGGCCGATATGGCATTATCCATGTTGATTTCCATCGTAAGATAGAAATGCGGCGCACTGAATTTACTTTCACCAAGTCGTTTGGCTATTATATTCCGTATTTGTGAATTGGGAATATCGGTATACCCCTCTTTGCCGGCAACAGGCGTGAATACCGGAACAGGAGTTGTCTGATTGACGGTATCAGCTGGCTGCACAGAAGGAGTATACGTATTGATATCTGCTTTAATAATCCTGCCTCCATCACCGCTGCCATGAAGCATCTTCAGGTCAACACCTTTTTCTTTGGCCATTTTTTTGGCTAATGGCGAAGCTTTTACTCTTCCGTTGCCGGAAGAAACGGATGAAGCTGTTTGAGTAACAGACCTTGCCGGTTCAGCAGAAGACTTTGAACTTTCCGCTGCCGGCTGCTGAATGCTGACCCTTGATGGCCCGCTGATGTTTTGTTTTACCGCCGCAACAATTGCATCTACATCCACTTTATTTTTTTCGCCAATAATGCAAAGCAATGCATTCACCGGGATCTTTTCACCTTTTTGTGCACCAATATATAACAAGGTTCCGTTCTTGTAACTTTCCAGTTCCATCGTAGCCTTATCAGTTTCTATTTCTGCCAGCACATCACCTTTCTTTACTGTATCACCAACATTTTTTTGCCAGGAAGAAATCACTCCTTCTTCCATGGTATCACTGAGCCTTGGCATTAATACTATTTCATCCATTTTGGAAACATCTAAAGAAGAAGTCTGAGGTCTGAGGTCTGATGTCTGAGATTTTGTTTCTTGATTTGAGCCTGCTTTTTCTGTTTCCTGTTTTTTATCTTCTGTCTCCTGGATTCCGACCCCCGACTTCTGTCCTCCCCCTTTTACCAAAGAAGAAATATCCTCACCCGGTTTTCCGATAATGGCTAAAACATCATTCACCTGTAACTTTCCCCCTTTATCAATACCGATGTGCAACAGTGTACCATCTTTATAGCTTTCCAGCTCCATCGTTGCTTTATCTGTTTCAATCTCTGCCAGTAGATCGCCTTTTTTCACCGTGTCGCCAACATTTTTATGCCAGGCAGCTATGACTCCTTCTGTCATAGTATCGCTGAGACGGGGCATCAATATCACTTCGGCCATGTGCCTATTAATTTTCGCCGAAATTAAGGTAAAAAGCTGAATCCAACCCACGCTAAGGCTTCGGCGGACAGGGTTGAATAGTGAGTAAAGAAGTTTATATCAGTAGTCCAGTTCGAGCCTCAGCCGGTCTTTCAGTTCCTTTACCATGGGGTATTGCTCAGCCATTTTTAGAAACTGTTCTTTGGCCGTTAATGAAATTTCCATTTTTGGTTTTCCTTCAGTCTTCTCTTCCGTGATCACATTAAACTGAAGCAACCGGT
Organism: Chitinophagaceae bacterium; assembly: GCA_041486045.1. Taxonomy (GTDB): domain Bacteria; phylum Bacteroidota; class Bacteroidia; order Chitinophagales; family Chitinophagaceae; genus JJ008. Next base: position 30,351 of record JBGPKR010000024.1, read on the forward strand.
TCTGCAACCGCTCCTGTAAAAAAGTAAAGAGTTTATTCCTGTCCTGTTCAATAAATTGTTTTTGGATATTATCGGCCGTAACCGCTTCAAATGAATTGTCATCTTTTATTCGAAGCAGGGCCATTTCAAAACTGATGGCAGCGGAGTTCTTTGCTTCTTTTAATTGCAGTACATACTCAGCCCATGCTTTTTGCAAATTTTCCTGTTGTAGCGGGTGGTTGCTGTTACCATTTCCATTACTGCCATTGCCCTGGAATTGTTTTCGGATTTTACCTAAGGGAGTAAGTTTAGAAGTTTGAGGTTTAAGGTTTGATGTTTGAGGTTGGTTATTTCCAGGGGTTTCTTCACCCATCGTTATATTTTCTATGTCAGGGGTTTCAATAATTAATTTTGCTGCTGATGATTTTCCACCTTCGGTCGCAATAGGCTTGCCGAAGGCGATGCCGGATCCAGCAGGCTTAGTGGCGGCTGGTGATTTTATTTCAAACGATTTAATGGCTGCCGTACGGAAGGTTACCGCAGATTCAACTATTTTTTTTTTATTGATAACGCCTGTTTCAGAAGATAACTCAATAGCTTGTTGCAGGTAGCAGAGTTTAATCAGGGCCAATTCAACATGCAGCCGTTTATTGCGTGCAGCTTTATAATTTATTTCCGTATCGCTCAGAATATTAAGGGCGCTGATCAGAAGCGCAGGGGAAACATTTTTTGCGGCTGATATGTATTTGCCCCTGAAGCTTTCCACAACTTCCAGGAGACCGGCAGCTTTTTCGTCTTTGCACACCAACAGGTTGCGGATGAATTCTGCAAAACCATTTATGACCAGATCGCCTTCAAAACCCTTCCGGTTAATGTCGTCATACAGCAGCATCGCCCCGGATAGGTCCTGCTGTTGCATACAATCCAGCAGTTTGAAATAACAGTCTGCATCAAGAATGTTCAGGTGTTCTACTGTGCTGGTATAATTCAATTCACCATTGGTAAAACTCACGATCTTATCAAGTATGCTTAATGCATCACGCATACAACCTTCACTTTTCTGGGCAATCACCTGCAAGGATGCTTTATCAGCCCTGATATCTTCTTTCCGGCAGATCTCTTCCAGGTGCGCTACCGTGTCATTTGTTGTGATACGTTTAAAATCGAAAATCTGGCAACGGCTGAGAATGGTTGGAATGATTTTATGTTTTTCTGTAGTGGCCAGGATAAATATGGCATAGGGGGGAGGCTCTTCCAGTGTTTTTAAAAAAGCATTGAAGGCAGAAGAGCTTAACATGTGCACCTCGTCTATCACATACACTTTGTATTTACCGGTCTGCGGAATAAACCGGATCTGGTCAACAAGGTCACGGATATTGTCTACTGAATTATTGCTGGCTCCGTCCAACTCAAAATAATTCATCGAAGCGCCGTCATTAAATGACATGCAGGACTGGCAGTTGTTGCAGGCTTCGCCGTCTTTTGTCTGGTTTTCGCAATTAATGGTTTTGGCTAATATTCTTGCACAGGTGGTTTTGCCCACGCCTCTTGGCCCGCAAAATAAAAATGCATGGGCCAGTTGCTGGTTTTTAATCGCATTTTTAAGCGTAGTGGTAATATGCGATTGCCCGATAACAGTGTCGAAGGTCTGCGGCCTGTATTTTCTTGCCGATACAATGAATTTATCCATAAACCAGAAGTCGGAGGTCAGAAGTCGGAGGTCAAAAGCCTCAATCTTTGATCACTCTTCATTTGTGCAATAATAAAGAAAGTTTTGTCAGGATAGATGCGGTTTTTTGCACAATTCCTGATTATAAAACAAGGCTGAGTTTAAACGTGAGACTTCAGACTTGCGGATTCAGATTCAGAGAAGAATAGGGTGTGGTTTGAATTCTTTTGTCCGGTCAAATAAATAGCGGTAAGTAGTCAGTATCCGGCTTCGGTTACCCGCAATGACTTCGGCCACATTTACCATCTTTGGATTGAATTCCCCGATCCACTGCATTTCATAATCATCATAAATAGGGGTGCCCATTTTATACCCGCCATTTTCAATTTGAAGACGCTGAATCACTTTACATCCCTCCACGATCATGTAACTATCCGCCCCGGTGCCCTGGAACTCCGGCACAATGCCAAATACCAACCCGGTAAATTTCCTGTTTTTCTTTGTTGATTTTATCCAGAGAAATTTTAGTTTGTTCCAGAGATTGAATTTTCCATTCAGATATTTAAACCATTGATTCAGGTCGGGCAGGTTGATCCAGATGCCAATGGGTTCTCCTTTATAATAGATGAACCAACTGACCCGTTCATCCATGACCGGCTTCATGGATTGAAACAT
>JBGPKR010000025.1:0-32614 GCA_041486045.1 Chitinophagaceae bacterium
CGGAGGGAACAACTAAAAAACACTAGCTAAATGCTAAGGCTTCATTGGAACGAACATTCTTCGATCACCCTTTGCCCGTCTTGTACGGGATCAGGGTGACAGTATCATCTTTAGTCGGGTTTCTTCCCGTCTAAAAAAGTATTGATGCTGCTGATATGTGTTTGATTTTTGTCGTCGGTTTTTACCTCGTAATTACTATAGAAATTTTCTACCTGGGAATTGCCGGTATGCAATTCCATATTGCGGCGGATATAGGCCGGCACAGTCTCAAACTCATTATTGGGGTCAGCAGCGTTAACATTGAACGATAAGTTTCTCAACTTATGCAGTCGTTCGGCCGCCCTACGTTTTTGTTCTTCGGTTTCGTCCTGCAGTGCAGAATCCTCAACCTCAGGAAACAAAGGTGACTGAGCCTGATGGGCCAACGGCATATCCGCCGCTGGAATGTCATCCCGTTCTACCAGCTGCATTTGCAAATCGAGGAGTTCATCCTGTTCATTGCTGGCGGCATGGTTTGAAGAGACCGGTTCTTCAGCAGAAGTAGTTGAGGTAACGACCTCTGGTTTAGATTCTGCGTAGATATTGGACGGTCTGGCCAGATAACCTCCCGATGCTGCAGACACCGGGGTTGTACTAGTACTATCTTTAATACTGAGAGTTAACTCAGTTTCTTTTTCTTTAATTACTGTTGAGGGAGCGGATGTCGATTGCTGCCCCGAATGTATACTTTCGTCTTTCCCCGCAATTGACATTTTGCCAACTGTTGACATGTTATCAACCGTACTTGTACTAATCTTCTCTGAATTACTACTAAGTATTTTTCCTGCAACTTGTCCAGTTTCATCCTGCGGGGGTTGCAATTCGAAGTGGATGATGACAGGCCCTTCTTCTTTTATATCAGTCATGTCAATAACCGGCACCTGTATCTCAGGATATTCTTCCACCAATTTTGGCATCAGGTAATCCACTGCTGTGGCTGGTTCCAGCGCTTCTTCCATCATCTGCATTTCTTTTTCAAGCGCAACAGGAAGCTCAGCATTAGCCACAACAGGTTTCATTGCTTCCGGCTGCCCCAATACCATTATAATCTTCTCTTCTTTTTTGGGTTCTTGTTTTTTTGGTATGGGCCTGGCAAAAGGATCCTTGTGTTCAAACCCGGTGGCAATTAAAGTGATGCCAATCTTATTTCCCAATGTATTGTCGTAACCCATGCCCAGGATAACATCGGTGTCTTCTCCCGCCTGTGTCAGCAGGTAATTCTGTATCACTTCCACTTCATCCATGGTAAACTCGTGTTCACCCGTGGCTGAGTTAATATTAATAAGTATCCACTTGGCGCCTCTGATATCGCTGTCATTCAGCAGAGGAGAATTTAAAGCATCTTCAATGGCCCGTTGTGCCCTGTTCTCTCCTTCCGCTGCTGCATTGCCCAGGATGGCCACACCGCCATTGCGCATTACGGTGCATACATCGGCAAAATCAACATTGATCTGCCCGGTGCTGTTGATTACTTCAGTGATACACCTGGCAGCCGTTGCCAAAACATTATCCGCTTTTTCAAATGCTTCCCGCATTTTTAAATTGCCAAACTGGTGACGTAGTTTGTCATTGCTGATAACCAGTAAGGTATCAACATATCCTTTCAATGTTTTGATTCCTTCTTCAGCCTGCTGCTGCCGTTTTTTTCCTTCATAAGCAAATGGTGTGGTAACAATACCGACTGTCAATATGCCAAGGTCCTTACAAATCTTTGCAATGATGGGCGCACCACCTGTGCCGGTGCCACCGCCCATGCCGGCAGTGATAAAGGCCATCTTGGTATTTACTTCCAATATGCGTTTGATTTCCTCGAGTGATTCTTCCGTTGCCTGGCGGCCAATATCGGGATTAGCCCCGGCCCCCAAACCCTGTGTAAGATGTGGCCCTAACTGTATCCTGTTAGGTATACCACTACTGGCCAATGCCTGTGCATCGGTATTGCATATAACAAAATTTACACCTTCGATCTGCTGGCTGAACATAAAGTTCACCGCATTGCTCCCACCACCACCTACACCAATTACTTTCAGGATGGATGATTTTTCTTTTGGCAAATCAAAATGAATCATAGTGTTTGAATTTGAACCCCTCTGAATCTTTTCGCCGATAGACGGAAGACTTCAGAAGAGTATGATGAATTGGGTTAGATTTATTTTCCCGAAACAGTTTTTATAAATAAGAACTCTTAGCATTTAACGACACTGCAAAGTCTTCAGCCAGTTGACGGAAGATTTCGGTGGCATTACAGCTTTTTATCTTCTTCTTCCTTAAACAAATCAATGATCTTGTCTTTGAACTTGCCCCAGAAGCCGGTAAGACTCTTTCTCTTTTTCATTTGCTCCTGGCTAACTGCTTCTTCATCTACAGCTACTTCTGTTCCTGCCTGTCCGTTATTCCTTAATCCATCCGGCACTTCCACTTTCTTGTATTCTTTTTCAAACTCTTTACGATTATGCTCATAATCATCATATCCTTTCAGGATAAGACCGATACAGGTTGAGTACGTTGGTTTAGCTAATTCTTCTATATGCCCTCCTGCAAGGTGTTCATTCGGGAAACCAATCCTTGCATTCAACCCGGTTACATATTCAGTGAGCTGGATAAGGTGTTTTAATTGAGAGCCGCCCCCGGTTAAGATGATCCCGCCATTGAGGGCTTTGTTATCCAATCCTACCTGCTTGAGGTGATAAGTAACGAAATCCATGATCTCACTCATACGGGCCTGTATGATGTTGGCCAGGTTTTTCACACTGATCTCTTTGGCTGGCATTCCTCTCAACCCGGGGATAGTGATATAGGCATTTGCTTTTGCTTCATTGGCTAATGCACTCCCAAACTGTACTTTCATTTGCTCGGCCTGCGTTTTTAAAACACCGAGGCCTGTTTTGATATCATTGGTGATATTCTCACCGGCAAAAGGAATAACTGCAGTATGTTTCAATATGCCTTCATAGAAAACAGCAAGGTCAGTAGTACCACCGCCGATGTCAACGATGGCAACACCTGCTTCGAGATCCTCCTGTCCCATAACGGCAGAGGACGAAGCCAGTGGTTGCAATACCAGGTCCTTGGTATGCAGACCGGCTTTCTCTACACTGCGGTTGATATTCTTGATGGCATTTTTATCCCCTGTGATGATGTGGAAATTGGCCCCGATTTTTACGCCACCGTAGCCGATCGGGTTGGGGATGTTCTGGAAGTTGTCCACTGTAAATTCCTGTGGTATCACATCAATGATCTGGTCGCCCGCAGGGATGTAAGTCTTGTACTGATCATCTATCAACTGATCAATTTCCTTTTGGGTGATTTCCTCATCTGTCTTTTGCCGGACAATGTCACCACGGGTTTGTAAACTTTTGATGTGGTGCCCGGCAACACCAACATACACTTCCTTCACTTCCAGATTGGGATTTGAAGCAAAGCAATTCTCCAGCGCCGTTTTTATGGCCTTAATGGTTTCGTCAATGTTCAGCACCTGTCCGTGCTTGACGCCGTTGGAGTTGGCTTTGCCGAATCCAAGTATTTCCAGTTTGCCGAATTCATTTTTGCGTCCGGCAATTACAGCGATCTTGGTGGTTCCGATATCAAGACCGACAATAATGGGTTGTTCGTTGTTCATAATTGTTGTTTTTAGTTGTTGTTTTTATAGAATCGAAATTTTTGTTTTAGTTTTTATTGACCCGGCTTTAGTGCTACTATCATCGTCCCTTGCGTCGCACTCTTGTACTGCATATCACTGCTCAGCAACCCACCCCATTTTCTTAAAGCACCAGGTCTTCTAAACTCGCCCCTCCAAGGAGGGGATGCTCATTAAAGCATTTAGTTCTTATCTGCTTCTTTCTTGCAATATTTGCCTCCTACGAAGCCTCTATACTTTCTCATTCCTTATTCTAATTATATCCTCCATTCGCATCTTCTGCCGGTTTCTTTGGCATCACTGCTTTTGGTTTTTTCTTCTCCATTTGTTTTGGTTTAGGTTTCACTGCCTGCCCGCCGCCATCCCTTAAAGGGACGGGCGGCGATGAAATGCTCAGGCGGGGGTTGGGATTGTTATGCTTCTCAGGGTTAATATTATTTATGATTGGCAGATCAGTTACAGGCGCTGAGGCTGAATCAACTTCTAATGTATACTTACCTGTAACCGGCATGGCTCTCATCACAGTATCATTTTGTGCGTCTCTTGACTGTTGCAATAGTTTTTCTACATTTTTTCTTAACTGGGCAGTGTCCACTTTTGCATCGCCGGCATAATTTGATGCAACAACCTGCCCTTTATATTGCACATCGATCACTTTGTATTTATCAAACCCTGTTTTGCTCAATACCTGTCTGTAAAACAGCAACAGCCGGTTGAACTTCTGAGCTATGTTTTCGCCATCACCCAGCTTTACCAAATGATTACCAATTACAGGAACCATTTCAAATTTCCTTTCAGCTGTAATATCTATCTGTGCAACCTGCGACATCCAGAACGGTTGATTGACAATGAAATTCGCCGTCACTCTTACGTCATTCAGCAACACACTATCCATTCCCGACATCCTTTTTTTATCCGGGAAATTTGTAAACACCGGCACCCGGGCACTCAGTTTATCCGATAAGGGCATTTTCCTGCCGAGGCTATCCATATAAAAGGAATTACCTTCTGTTGTAAATATTCTTGCTACCGGTTCTTTTTCTATCACCGTGACATGCAGTATATCCTGGTTGTCAAAATAAAGTTCAGCTTCTTCAATCCAGGTGTTCTGCTCCAGCATCTGCTCCAGTTCATGCAGGTTGAAAGATGCAACAGGACGGCCCTTGATATTACCTTTTGTGGTATTCATTAAAAGTTGTTCAACATCCTTTTTGTCAATAAAGAAATTGTTGTAAGCGCCTTTTATAGCAATATGGTAGTCTTTGCACAGTCCCTTATTCTTTTTACTGATGGCCGCCAGCAGCAGGGTAAACATTCCGCCGCCGATGCATAGCCAGACTGTGATAAACAATATCTTTCTTATGGTTGTTTGTGCGTTCACTTCTTATATTTCTTTTAATTCATTTTTTATCGGCTCCACCAACATGTCAATATCACCTGCCCCGGCTGTTATCAATATTTCTCCAAACTCTTTGTCCAGTCTCTTTGCATATTTGCTCTTTACCCAATCCATTAACTCATCTTTCTGCATAACACTTTTACTCTCATTTTTCATTTTGTCCAGGATCATTTCGCTGTTCACTCCTTTAACCGGTAATTCCCTGGCCGGGTAAATTGGCAAGAGGATTACCACATCAGCCAAATCCAGTACCTCAGCAAATCCTTCTGCAAGATCTTTTGTCCTGCTGTACAGGTGTGGTTGAAAAATCACCGTACATTTTTTTTGCCTGAACAAAGACTTTGCCCCGTTAATCAAAGCCCTTAATTCCTCCGGGTGATGTGCATAATCATCAATAAAAACTATCCGTTCATTTTTGATGATATACTCAAACCTTCGCTTTACTCCCCGGAAACTTTCCACCGCCTCTTTGATTTTATCATTTTCAATTTCCAAAGAGCTGGCTACAGCAATGGCCGCTATAGCATTTTCAACATTGTGCATCCCCCCCATGTTCAGCTTCACATTCTCCAGTACATTATCTTTCAGCATCACATCAAACTCATAACTTCCATTGATCATACGGATATTGGCTGCATATGCATCAGCGCTTTCATTCTGCAAACTATAACTGAGCAATTGGCCGGCTTTTAACTCTTTTCCTCTTTTCAATCCAAACTGTTTTACCAGCAGGCCACCCGGTCTCACTCTTTTGCTGAAATCAATAAAAGCCTGTTCCATTGCTTCTGCGGTTCCGTATATATCCAGGTGATCTGCATCCATCGCTGTGATGATGGCTACATCCGGGCTTAATTTCAAAAAACTCCTGTCATATTCATCCGCCTCTATCACACAAACATTTTTTTCACTGCTCCAGGAATTCGTTCCGTAATTCACCGCAATACCACCAAGGAACGCATTGCAACCGAAACCACTGTCACGCAGCAAATGAGCTACCATCGTCGTAATGGTTGTTTTGCCATGTGTTCCTGCGATACATATATTAAAAGAACTTGCTGTTATTATTTGCAATACATCACTTCTCTTTACCACTTTATATCCATTCTGCCTGTAATAAGCCAACTCTTTGTGTTCTTCAGGTATCGCCGGTGTGTAAACCACCAGGTCAACCTTCTTTGGGATCAGCTCAACATTCTCATCATAATGAACAGCAATGCCACTTGCTTCCAGTTCTTTCGTCAGTGCAGTTGCTGTTTTATCGTATCCGCTTACTTTCATTCCGCCTGCCAAAAAAAACCTGGCGATGGCACTCATTCCGATTCCGCCGATACCGATAAAATAAACAACCCTTTCATCGAGCTCCGCTCCTGACCTTCGGTCATCCCCGAAAGGGAAGGAGAACCTTTCTTCTATCTTACTTTTATCTATCATTCATCTTCCGCTTTTTCAATCCCCCAAAGGGGGTATTCATAAGGACAGTATTGATACCCCTGCTCAGTAGGGGGCTAAAACTCAGCTTTTAGTTCTTTTTATTCATTTGATCAGATCTCCTTTATAACTTCTTCAGCTATTTTCATATCAGCATCCGGCCTCACCCTTCCTGCGAACTTCGTTCCCAACCTTCGCTCCGCTCGGTTGCTCCTTCAGAGAGGGAAACTACATTCGTATTCTATCGGATACTTTTTATAACTTCTTCAGCTATTTTCATATCAGCATCTTTAATGGCCAGTGCTGAAATATTTTTTTTCAGCTCCTCCTGCTTTTCGTTATCCTTTGACAACTCAAGCGTCTTAAACACTAGTTTCTCCATAACTTCACTGTCTTTTACTATTAATGCCGCATGCTTGTTTTCCAGCTGCCTGGCATTTGCCATCTGGTGATCTTCTGCGGCAAAAGGATAGGGTACAAACAAAACAGGTTTTTTAGCCACACATAGCTCAGCAACGGTCATGGCTCCCGAACGGGCCACTACGATGTCAGCAGCAGCATACGCATATTCCATCTGCGTAATGAACTCATTGACCCAAACTGATTGCTTTCCATTTGCCCTCTCTTTTGCCCTTGCCGAATAAGGTTTTCCCGTTTGCCATATGATTTGCAATCCTGCGTTCAGCAATTCATCCAGCCCTTTATCAATTGCTTCATTAATGGATTTGGCCCCCAGGCTTCCACCCACAACGAAAACAGTTTTCTTTGTTTCATCCAGTGAAAAAAATTTCAGCCCTTCACTCCTGGTTACTGATGCTTCAGCAATCCCTGCTCTTACCGGGTTTCCTGTAATCATGATTTTTTCTTTCGGAAAAAATCTTTCCATTCCCGCAGTGCCTGTGAAAATCTTTGTCGCTTTTCTTCCCAGCATAATGTTTGACCTTCCGGCAAAAGAATTGGACTCATGGATAAAAGTCTTTATTCCCCTTGCCTGTGCAAACCGGAGAACCGGGAAACTGGAATAACCACCTACGCCGATCGCTGCGTCAGGTTTATATTTTTTAAAGATGGTACGCACCTTCAAAAAACTTTTCAGCAATTTAAAGGGCAAAGCAAAATTTTTTATCAAAGAGCTTCTGTTCAATCCTGTTATATCTAATCCTTCAATTTTATATCCCGCCTGCGGTACTTTTTCCATCTCCATCCTTCCTTTCGCACCGATAAATAAAATTTCAATACTTCCATCCATCTTTTTTAACGCATTGGCAATGGCAATGGCCGGGAAAATATGTCCGCCTGTCCCACCTCCTGCTATAATCACTCTCTTGCCCATGCCACTTATTTTACTTCTTCCGTAATTGCTCTCCCTTCCAGTTGTTCTACATTTCTCGCCACACTTAATATGATACCTATAGACAGGCAGGTGAATATGAAACTTGTCCCTCCCATACTGACCAGCGGTAACGTCACTCCTGTTACAGGAAATAAATTGACTGTTACAGCCATGTTGGCTACCGCCTGGATAGCCAGTGTAAAACTTAACCCTAATGCGAGGAATGCACCAAAAGCAAAAGGGCATCGTTTATAAATCCTGATACACCTGTATAAGAACACCAGGTAAATGAACATGATGAAGGCACCACCGATCAAACCATATTCTTCAATTATTATAGCATAGATAAAATCATTGTAAGCCTGCGGTAAATAGTCCCTTGTTGTACTGTTTCCGGGGCCAACACCCAACACTCCGCCTTTCGAAATAGCAATCTTTGCCTGGTTGACCTGGTAAGCATCGTTATCCGCTTCATTACTTCCGTATATAAAATCTTCCATCCGCCCGATCCAGGTATCCACTCTTCCGAATAATGTGGATGAATTTTTCTTTATGGCAAGCGCAGTTTCTTCCTTATGCTCTTTCCCATGACGGATCATTGCTGCTGCTACCAGGAATAGTATCGGTATCAGCGCAATACCAATCGTCATCAGGATATGCTTTGTACTGACACGACCAATAAACAACAGCAGCAAACAACTTGCGCCGAGCAATAATGCTGTGGAAAGATTAGCAGGTGCGATCAGGGCACAGGTGATGGCAACAGGGGCAATCACAGGCAGAAACCCCTTTTTAAAATCCTTTATTACATCCTGCTTCTTACTCATCAACCGGGCCAGGTACATGAACAGGGCCAGTCTTGCAAAGTCAGAAGACTGCATCGTCATATTAATGAATGGCAAACGAATCCAGCGGCTGCCTTCGTTCATCTTTACGCCAAAGAATAAAGTATAAAACAAAAGCGGAAGAGAAATGAGGAATGCGACCCTGGCTGCTTTTGAATAAAAAGTATAATTAACAAGATGGGCAAAGTAGATAACCATTATACCTGCCATGATAAATGCAACCTGCTTGAAAAGATATATCTCTGTATTACCTCTGTAATTTTTATAGGCTAATGAACCGGTAGCGCTGTATACGGCCAGTAATGAGACCAGTGTCAGCAATATTACCAGCGCCCATATAACTTTATCACCTTTCGTTTTGCTGATCAGGTTATTTGCATTGAAACTGTTTTTCAACCCGCTGAACCGTATGTCTCTTGTTGCCTCCATTATTATAATTCTTTCACTACCTGTTTAAACTGGTTACCCCGGTCCTCATAGTTTTTAAATAAATCAAAACTGGCACAGGCCGGGCTTAAAAGCACGACATCAGCTTTGCCGGCAAAATGAAATGCCGCATGTACGGCTTCCGACATTGTTGACGTATTCACGATGGTGTTTACCATACGGCCAAAAGCTTCATGAATTTTCCTGTTATCTCTACCCAGGCAAATAATTGCTTTTACTTTTTCCTTCACTAAATCTTCAATCAGTGAATAATCATTTCCTTTATCCACGCCTCCTAATATCAATACAGTTGGCTTGGTCATACTTTCCAACGCATACCAGGCAGAGTTTACATTCGTGGCTTTGCTGTCATTGATAAATTCCACCCCCCGCACCGTTGCTACATGTTCCATCCGGTGCTCTAGACCCTGAAAATTCTGAACTGCATCACGGATTTTGTCTTTCCGGATATCCAGCAACGTAGCAGCCAAACATGCTGCCATTGTATTATATTGATTATGCCTGCCTTTCAAAGCAAAATCAAATACACTCATATTGGTAAAGTCCTGTCCTGTCCTGATGTACATGTCCCCGTCTTTTATAAATGCCCCGTTTGGCAGTTCTCTTTTCATACTTATTGGCAGTTGGTTAGCTTGAATATTGAATTGGTTTAGATATTTCATAGTTACTTCATCATCGGCGCAGTAGATGAAATAGTCATCTTGCTGCTGGTTCATAGCGATACGGAATTTACTGTTGATATAATTTTCAAATTTGTACCCGTAACGATCCAGGTGATCTTCAGTGATATTTGTCAGGATAGCTATACCCGGTTTGAATGTTTGTATATCATCCAACTGGAAACTGCTGACTTCTGCCACGTATAATTTTTTCGGGTCTTCAGCAACCTGCCTGGCAAACGAATGACCAATATTCCCAACCATAGCACAATCAAGTCCTGCCATTTTACAGATGTGATACAGCAGAGCAGTTGTAGTTGTTTTTCCGTTACTCCCCGTAATAGCGGCAATTTTACAATCGCCTTTAAACCGGTATGCCAACTCTACTTCACTGATGATATCAATACCTTTTTCCCTTATCATTTTCACGATCCCGGTTTTTTCCGGAATGCCGGGGCTTTTCATCACTTCATCCGCATCCAGGATTTTTGTTGCTGTATGCCGGCCTTCCTCGAAATCTATTTTGGCATTCGTTAACTCGTTACGATACTCATCTTTCAAAGAACTTGCGTCGGAAAGGAATACATCATAGCCCTGTTGCCTCGCCAGCAGTGCGGCGCCCACACCACTTTCTCCCCCACCCAGTATGACAAATCTTTTTCTCATGCTCAAATTCGATGTACGGAACCTGGTTCTTCATAAGTATTGGTTTCAAATACAACTGCACCACAATTCGATTAAACAATTCATGTTCGTTTTCTACGGGTTCCCGGGATTATGTTGGTTTTTCAAAAAATCTGTTTCTCAAAAGCAAATAGTCTTACCTCATCTTCAGTGTCACAATACTTAACACCACTAACAATACCGTTACTATCCAGAACCGGTTCACAATCTTTACTTCATGGTAGCCTTTCACCTGGTAGTGATGATGAAGAGGAGCTTTTAAAAATGCCCGTCTCCCAATTCCGGATCTTCGTTTCGTATATTTGAAATAACCCACCTGGATCATTACACTTAATGTTTCTACAAAGAATACACCGCAGAAAATGGGCAACAACAACTCCTTATGAACGATAATGGCGAGTGATGCAATGATCCCGCCCAAAGTCAGGCTGCCGGTATCGCCCATAAATATTTGTGCCGGGTAAGAGTTATACCATAAAAAACCGATACAGGCCCCGATCATGGCTGCAATAAAAATGGAAAGCTCTCCCAGGTCCGGTATGTACATGATGTTGAGATAATCAGCAAATACCAGGTTACCGCTTGCATAAGCGAAGATGCCAAGCAGGGTACCGATGATGGCTGATGTTCCTGTCGCCAGTCCATCCAGCCCATCGGTCAGGTTGGAGCCATTGGATACCGCCGTGGTAATAAAAATCACGATCAGTATATAAAGGATCCATGTATAACTCCTCCAGTTTGCGGGCAGCAATTTGGAATAATTAAATTCATGATTCTTAACAAATGGAATAGTTGTCAACGGGGTTTTAGTTTCTGTAAAATATTTTGTTTTGCCATTTACAATTTTTGAAAAAACAGTAGAATCAGTTGGGGGTATCTTACCCACATACTCTCTCCATATTTTCACCTCACTGTTGAAATAAAGCGTAGCCCCGATTGTTATACCTAATCCCACCTGTCCTAATATTTTAAACCAGGCAGCCAATCCATCATTGCTTCCTTTCTTATATTGTTCACCTTTTTGCTGTGCCAGTTTTTTACCGCGGAGCTTTAAATAATCATCTATAAAACCAATAATGCCCATCCATACCGTACTTACCAGCATCAGCTGCACATATATTTTTGTCAGGTTTGCCAGCAACAATGTCGGGATGATGATAGCCAGGATGATAATAATACCTCCCATCGTTGGGGTACCCTTCTTGTTTTCTTCTCCCGGCAACCCTTCTTCTCTTATACTTTCCCCGATTTGTTTTTTCTGCAAGAACCTGATCAGCTTCCTTCCAAAGAATGTGGTGATAAAAAGTGACAACAACACCGCCAGTAATATCCGGAAAGTGATAAATTCAAAGAGACCGCTGCCCGGGAACTTTATTCCTTCTTTATTCAGCCAATCAAATAAATGATACAGCATTACTGGTTTGGTTTTCCTTAATTCAGGTTTACACCCCTCTTACCATTTTCACTTATCAAGCATTTCAAACATTTCCTTTACTATTTCTTTATCGTCAAAGTGATTTCTCACTCCTTTTATCTCCTGGTATTTCTCATGTCCCTTGCCTGCAATCAGTATGATATCTTCCGGCTTCGCCAAACTTATCGCTGTCTTTATCGCTTCTTTCCGGTCCACGATTGAGATATATTTTCTTTTATAAGCCAGCGGCAATCCCTCTTCCATATCTTTTATGATCTGTGCCGGGTCCTCACTCCTTGGATTATCACTGGTAAAAATGGCCTTATCACTATATTCGCAGGCTGCCCCTGCCATCAGGGGTCTTTTCTTTTTATCCCTGTCGCCACCGCAACCCACTACTGTTATCACCTGTTCAAATCCTTTCTTCAGTTTTTTTATCGTTGTCAATACATTTAAAAGAGCATCGGGTGTATGTGCATAGTCCACAATGGCGATCACTTTATCTTTTGCCGATACCATATAGTCAAATCTCCCTTCTGCCCCTGTCAATTCACTTAAACATCTCAGCACTTCCAGTTTATCTTCTCCCAGGCAAACCGCTGCCCCGTAAACTGCCAGCAGGTTGTATGCATTGAATTCCCCGATCAGCCGAAAATGAACTTCCACATCATTCACCGTCATCAGCAACCCACTCAGGCTATTATCAAGGATCTTCCCTTTGAAATCAGCCACGGTTTTCAAACTGTAGTAATACTTTTTCGCATTTGTATTCTGCAGCATCACCGTTCCTCTTTTATCGTCCGCATTGCTGATGGCAAATGCGGTTGATGGCAATGAATCAAAGAAGGCTTTCTTCACCCGGATGTATTCATCAAACGTCTGATGATAATCAAGGTGATCATGCGTGATGTTGCTGAAAACTCCACCTGCATACTGCAAACCCGTAACCCGGTGCTGGTATATCGCATGTGAACTTGTTTCCATGAATACATGACTGCACCCTTCTTCCACCATCTGTCTTAATAATTGATTAAGACTGACAGCATCCGGTGTGGTATGCGTTGCAGGCACCACTTTGCCGCTGATCTGGTTTTCAACTGTGCTGAGTAATCCGCATCGATATCCCAATCTTGTAAAGAGCTTGTATAATAATGTTGCAATAGTTGTCTTGCCGTTTGTTCCCGTCACTCCTACCAGCTTTATCTTTTCTGAAGGCTTTCCGAAAAAATTATTCGCCATGTAAGCTGCTGCTGCTGCACTGTTCTCTGCCTGTACATATACCACATTTTCCTTTTTCGTACCAGGCATTTCCCCGCAGACGATCACTGCAGCTCCATTCTCTATTGCTTTTTCAATGAACTGGTGACCATCCATCACCGCACCTTTCACTGCCACGAACAAACCACCCGGTTTTATCTTTCTCGAATCAATCTGTACATCATTCACTTCAACACCTGTACTTCCCGCCACTGATCTGATATTTACCTTGTATAGTATATCACTTAACAGCACATATTTTTCCTGCCTTTGCCGGCAGGCAGGCTTTAGCTCAATTCCAGGATTATCGTAATTCCTTTCGCCAATGCAGTTCCCGGGGCAACCGACTGAGTTGTTATTTTTCCTCTTCCCCTTACTGCTACTTTTACTCCCATATTTTCCAACAGGTAAACCGCATCTTTCAATCCCATGCCTCTTACGTTCGGCATCATTTGCTGGCGGACATTATTGGCTTTCACTACGGGTTGACCCACGGGATCCTGCGGGTAATTGCCGGGATACACACTGCTCCAGCCTGCCTGTCCGGCAGGCAGGTTATTTTGTGCAACCGAGTCTGTATAGCCAACATTCATTGTCCTGTACACATTCTTTATATCATTGGTAAAGCCTGCATAGAAATAAGCAGCACTGTCTTTTTTTGCAGCGTACATAGACGGATTTTTCTTCTCTACATACATCGCAAATAATTTCGTGGCAATTTCCCTGAACACCGGCGCTGCCAGTGTGCCACCAAAATGCGAAGCGGCATGTGGTTTCGTCCGGATAACAACGATACAGGTGTATTGAGGTTTATCTGCCGGGAAATAACCAACGAATGTTGCCTGGTAAACACCATCATCATATTTTATTTTTCCGTCTGATACATGTGCAGTACCCGTTTTACCAGCTACTGCAAATGGCATGTTTTTAAAAACTTTGTGGGCTGTGCCTTCTGTAACCACCATTTCCATGGATGTTCTCGCATCATTTACCACAGAAGGCCTGCAAAGATTTTCTTCCATCACCGTTGGCTGAAACTGCCTGGTTACGATACCATTACTCTGAATACTATTCACGAGGTAAGGCTTCATCATTTTACCATTATTGGCAATAGCATTGTACAAGGTGAGTGTATGTAACGGGCTAACCTGGATTCCATAGCCAAAACTCATCCAGAGCATATTACCTTCGGCGCTTCCTTTCTGGTCAAGCGGCGCCATCATTGGCCTGGGCACATCGGTAAGATCGATCGGTGATTTTTCATCCAGATGAAACCGATGCAGGTATTCTTTAAACTCAGCAGGTCGTTGAATAAATGCTTTATATGCCAGCTTGCTCATCCCGATATTAGAACTGTGAGCAAAACATTCTTCTACTGTTAAAAAAGGTTTGGGTGCTCTTTCCGCATCACTCACTATTTTACTTCCCACCTGCGCCCGGCCCGCTCCGCCAACCTCAACCATATCAGTGAGTGTGCTGGTTCCTTTTTCCAATACAGATAAAAGAGTAGCTAATTTGATTGTTGATCCAGGCTCAGTTGCTCTTAAGGCATAATTATCATCTTCCCAATATGTACCGTCCTGCTGCCGGCCAAGATTAGCCATCGCCTTTATCTTGCCAGTGTTTGTTTCCATTACAATGGCAGTTCCATAAGGGCCTTCACACTGCAGCATCATTTTCATCAATGCGATCTCAGTAATGTCCTGGATATTTACATCCAGCGTTGTATAAACATCTTTACCATTCTCGGGGTCAGTTTCCGAGCCTTCAACAGGGATTGCTGTACCACCTGCTATGAAACGAACTAATTTTTCTCCATCACGGCCATTTAATACAGTGTCATAACTTCTTTCCAGTCCTACATTTTGTTTCTTCGTCTTTCCATTGCTGGAAACATGCTCTCTTGACAAACCAATTGTCCGGTTGGCAAGCAGTTTAAACGGGGTCAGCCGTTTTGTATTTACATCAGTAATAACGCCGCTTTTATTTCTTCCCAGTCTAACCAATGGAAAATCACGGAACGCTTTATAATCTTCAAAACTTAATTTCTTTTTAAGTGGATAATATCTTTCGTTGTTCTTATAAGCAAGTTGCAACTCTTTCTTATACTGTTCAGGCGTTTTATCAGCAAAGTAGTCAGATAAAGAAATAGAAAAGGAGTCAATGTTTTCATAGAAACGTTTCCCTTTCTTCTCCCTTAAACCATCTGCATTGAAGTCAATATAAATATCAAAAGTGGGGATGGAAGTGCTCAGCATCTGGCCATCTTCGCTATAGATAGTACCTCTTTCAGCATCAAGGGGAACAAACCGCTGGTGAAGGCTGTCGCTCATGCTGCGCCAGTGGCTTCCCTGGAAACGCTGAATGTAGAAAGCTCTTCCGAGGACAAGCAGGCTCAGCAATATTATACCGATATAGCTGAGATATACTCTCCACAATATGTCACGTTTAACGTCCAATGTCCGTTGTGCTTATGTTCGTTATTAGTTGTATTCGTCCACCTTTCTTTTCATGGTCAGAAAGGATTTTTTAGTCATCTTGCGAGGAGAAGCCGAAGCAATCTTTTTGTTTACCAGCTTCTGTTCTTTGGTCATCGTCTCTTGCGTCGCACTCTTGTACTTCCTGTTCGCTACTCATCAATGTTGCGCCCCTACAGGGCGCTCTCAATACTTCATTATCTTTCTACCGACATTTGGCTCCTACGGAGCCTGGGCACTTTCTCATTTCTCATTTCTCATTTCTCCTCCTTTAACACCACCGGTGATTGCACCAGTTCCTTTAAACCCAATGGTTCAACTGCTTTTACCAATTCACTCGACTTGCTTTGAAACATCACTTCGCTTTTCACAGCGATATATTCGTACTTCAGTTCTTTTACTTCTTTTGCTGTCCGGTTAATATTTCTTATGGTTTTATCTGCATAATGACCGTTGTAGATATAAACCACCGCCAGCAGGGTGAGGAACAAAAAGAACGGAACCTGCTTCACGACAGACTGGTAATTCAGCCACCGTTTCCATCCCGATGCGTCGGGGTTTGATTCCGGGTTCCGTTCTTTTGGGTTTTGCCCACTGGATTCTGTGAATTGTTCCTGCATAATTGAGTTGTTAGCTCGTTTTCCTGCCCGGCTGACGCCAGTCGGACGGGGTTTTTCTTTATCCTTTCACGGTTGTTTCAAAGGATATAAACTTTACACCCTCTATATTTACTGATATGAATTCTCTTTTATATTTCCCTCTATGCCATCATTAACCACCTCTGCCGGGGCTACGGTGGTCAAGCTTTCTCCGCTATTCTCAGCTTCGCACTTCTTGACCTGGGATTTTGTCTCATTTCATTTTCGGTTGGCAGTATTGGTTTTTTAGTTATTATTTTCAGCTCATTTACCGGTTCAGTGTTGATAAACGGATTCTCATCCGGTTCATCAAATGAACCACGGCGGAAAAAATTTTTTACCAGTCTGTCCTCAAGGGAATGAAACGTAATGATGGCCACTCTGCCCCCGGGCTTTAACAAGGATGGGATTTGTTGCAGCATTTCTTTCAATGCTCCTAATTCATCGTTTACTTCAATTCTTAATGCCTGAAAAACCTGGGCAAAGTACTTGTTGGGATTTCCTTTTACTATTTCCCGGACCGCATTTTTGAAACCATCAATCGTTTTGAATGATGTGCTGTTGCGAACCTCAACAATCTTTTTAGCCAATGTTTTGGCGTTGGTCACTTCCCCATACTGTTCAAATATTTTATGCAATCGTTGTTCAGTATAAGTGTTCAGCACATCAAAAGCCGTCAGGGCCTGCCGTTGGTCCATCCGCATATCCAGTTCGGCATTGTAACGGGTAGAAAACCCTCTTTCCGCTTCATCAAACTGGTGACTGCTTACGCCGAGGTCAGCCATGATGCCATCAACCGCTGTGATGTTGTGCAGGCGAAGAAACCGTTGCAGGTGACGAAAATTTTGCGGAACAAAAATTATCCGTTCATCATCAGGCAGGCCTGCCTGTCCGGTAGGCAGGTTTTTTTTGGCATCATCATCCTGGTCAAAGGCCAGCAACTTTCCATTTGCGCTTAATTTTTGGAGGATAGCTTTAGAGTGTCCACCACCGCCAAAAGTGCAATCGACATAGATGCCATCGGGTTGAATATTCAGTCCATCAATCACTTCATCGAGCAGAACGGGTATGTGATACTGTTGCTGCACAAGAAGTTTTTATTCCGGTTTACCACTGCCCATTACATCTTTTCCAAGGTCACTTAATGCATCCGAAGAAATTGAGTCAAAGAACTGTTTGTACTTATTACTATCCCAGATTTCTATTTTATCTCCTGTCGCCATCAGCACTATATCTTTCTGCAACTCCGCATAAACTTTCAGGTTGGGTGGCAACAGTATCCGGCCGGCACTGTCCGGCTCCACATAAGTGGCGCCGTTCAGAAAAGCCCGTCTGAATTCCCTTTGTTTAGGATCAAACTCATTCAGGCCGGTAATTTTTGCAAAGAGCGGTTCCCATGTTTTCATGGGATATAGGGCCAGGCATTTTTCAAACCCCCTGTTGATAACAAAGCGACTTGTTTCCTCTTCCGGCAATTGTTTTTTGAAACCTGCCGGGAGGAGGAATCGCCCCTTGGCGTCCAAAGTAGCTTCGAATTCTCCGAGAAAACCTGTCATTATCAGGGGTTTGAGTCAATTTTTTAATAATTGACACAAAATAACACTTTTTCCCACTTAACTACCAAATTTTTTAAAATTTAATTTTTCCCCAGATCTTTTGGCCCTGAAAGTCAATACAGTAAAGGTTTTAGGCAGATGTGAGATTATTTTTATCAAAAACTAAGTGAACAGGCTGTGGATTGCGGTGGAAAACCTGTGGAAAGGGTAAGAGAAAGCGGTTTTTGAGAATTAATTCGCAACTTGAACCCAAATCAAATCAATGCCTGCTGGTTATTCCGGAACTCCGCTACTTAAGAAACTTGGTATCAGGCCGGGGATGAAAATTTTGCTGATCAATCAGCCGGATGATTATTATGAATTGCTGGAGATAAACATCAGCGATCAATTATGCAAGAAAAATGAAAACCCTGATTTCATTCACCTGTTTGCAAAGACATCAAAGGAATTTGAAGAGGAAATGAAAAAACTGAAGGCGGTTTACAAAAAGAATACTTCAATCACTATCTGGGTCTCCTGGTATAAGAAATCTTCAAAGATCCCGACTGATGTAACTGAAGATGTGATCCGCAATCATGCTTTGAAAAATGATCTGGTAGATGTAAAAGTTTGTGCAGTAAGCGAGCTGTGGAGTGGGTTGAAATTAGTTGTGCCTCTGAAGAAACGATAGTAATTTTGGGCATCATCAAATACAACAGTTAGTTGTATCATGACAGACCCAAGAAATATATTAATCAGCGATTACACTTACTCTCTTCCCGAAGAAAGAATCGCCAAATATCCATTGGCAGAAAGAGATGCTTCAAAACTGCTAATTCATAAAGAAGGCGAAATCACAGAAGACATTTACCGA
This sequence comes from Chitinophagaceae bacterium, assembly GCA_041486045.1. Classification (GTDB taxonomy): domain Bacteria; phylum Bacteroidota; class Bacteroidia; order Chitinophagales; family Chitinophagaceae; genus JJ008. Next base: position 18,667 of record JBGPKR010000025.1, read on the forward strand.
AACATTGTTCATCACATTCCTGAAAACTCATTATTGGTTTTCAACAATACCAAAGTAGTTGAGGCAAGATTGCTTTTTCAAAAACCTACCGGTGGGGTTATTGAAATTTTTTGTCTTGAACCACACGATCAATATGCGGATATCACAACTGCCATGTTGCAAAAAGGAAAAGTATGGTGGCAATGTCTTGTGGGCGGCCTTTCCAAGTGGAAGAAGGGGCAGTTATTGCAAAAAAGAATCAGCTATGGTGAAAAAGAAATAATTCTACAGGCCGGCTATATTGAAAAAAGAGCTGACTCGTTCATTATTGAATTATCCTGGTCACCTGCAGCGCTTAGTTTCGCTGAAGTATTGCATCATGCCGGGGCTATACCCCTTCCGCCTTATATTAAAAGATCAGCAGAAGACTCTGATAGAGAAAGATACCAGACCGTGTATGCCCATTTTGATGGTTCGGTGGCTGCGCCAACTGCAGGCTTGCATTTTACCGAAACCATTTTCAATCAAGTTAAAGAGAAAAACATAGAAACTGATTTTCTTACCCTGCATGTTGGCGCCGGCACTTTCAAACCTGTAAAGTATGAAACCCTGCAGGAACATGAAATGCATGCAGAGTGGATGGATGTTTCAAAGACTACCATTGAGAATATTTTAAACAACCTTGATAAAAAAATCATTGCTGTTGGCACTACCTCGCTTCGCACTATGGAGAGTTTATATTGGCTGGGAGTGAAGAAGTCGGGAGTCAGGAGTCAGGAGTCGGGAGAACTTCTGCAATGGGAACCTTATGATATGGCTAAAAAAAATGTGCCCGCTAAAGATGCTTTACAAGCGTTGATGGATTGGATGGATAAAAACAAACTGGAAAGACTGGTTACCAAAACTCAAATACTAATTGCACCCGGTTATCAATTCAAAATTGTGAAAGGACTCATCACAAATTTTCATCAACCCCAATCAACACTACTGCTGTTAGTTGCTGCCTTAATTGGAAGCAATTGGAGAAAAGTATATGATTATGCCCTGCAAAAAGATTTCCGTTTTCTCAGTTATGGGGATGGATGTTTATTATGGAGACCCTCCGACTAGCCTGCCTGCCGGACAGGCAGGCTCAGGGCAGGCAGTTTAATCTTTCATCAAAGGCAGGTCAACCGTGAAAGTGCTGCCCTTACCCAATATGCTTTCAGCCTTTATATCGCCGTCATGCGCCTCTACCATTGTTTTTACATAGCTTAATCCAAGCCCAAACCCCTTTACATTATGAATATTCCCCGTATGCGCCCTGTAAAAACGTTCAAAGATTTTTTTCAGGGTATCCCGGTTCATCCCAATGCCATTGTCTTCGATCTTTAAACTGAATTTTTTCCCGTTGGACTGTGTGGTCAGTTTTACAACCGGTGCTGTATTTTCTTTTGAATATTTCAATGCATTATCCACGAGGTTATTCACCAGGTTGGAGAGATGTACTTCGTCCGCTTCAATGGTATCGTTTTGTGCATTCAGGGCCATTTCTACTTTTCCTTTCCTGTCTTCCAGCTGCAGGGTAAAATTATCAACGACATCCTTTATCACCTCATGCACATGTACCGGTTTCAGGATCAGTTCAACTTCCTGTTTTTCCAACTGTGATGCTTTTAAAATTGTTTCCACCTGCCGGTTCATCCGCTGGTTCTCTTCTTTTATGATACTGCTGAAATAACCCATTTTCTCCCGGTCATCAATTACTTTTTCATTCCGCATGGCATCCACGGCAAGCGAGATAGTGGCAATCGGTGTTTTAAATTCATGCGTCATGTTGTTGATAAAATCATTTTTGATCTTGGCCAGTTTTTTCTGCCGTAACATGGTACGTACAGTAAGATAAAAGGCTGCCAGGATAATAATAGTAAAAGCCAATGAGGTCGCAATCCGCCAGCGAAGAGATTTATACGCAAACCCTTTTATGTTTGGTATTACTACAACCAGCATTTCTGTTGCACTGAGATTTTCGCCGGCAGTTCCACTAAGCACTTCCAAACTCACCCATTTGGGGATAAAATTGTGTACGGTATCTTCAAAAGCAGCAATAAAGTTTGGAGTTGTTCTTTCGAAAATGGTATTGTCATTATTGTCAAACATGGCGATCCCGAATTCAAAACGTATTTCTTTCAGGTTATTTGCTAAAAATGCTTTTCTAAATTTCTTTTTGACAACTTCTATATCAATCTTCTGGCCAATATTCAGGGGTTTTGAAAAGTCCAGTATAAATTCGTCTGTCAGGAGCCCCCGTTTATTGCCGGCAGCATAACTGCCTTTATGTTCTACCAGTTCATCTGCGACCATCTTCGTAGCATCTTCCACGCTTTGCTTTATCTGCTCTTCCCGCAGCATCATCATGTTCTTTATCCAGGATACCTGGATAACAATAATACCTATCAGCGACAGGCTTATTAAAATAGTGATAATCGTGAAGGTGCGTTTCATTAATAATATCCAAATTGCGGCTCAAGATAGAAAACCCTGGTATCCCTGCAAAAATACACAGCAGGAACCGCAACCCCTCCCCTGTTAGCATATTTGAACCTGTTTTAACGGTGTTTTACGAAAAGCTGGCATAATCCGGTCACCAGGGGAAGACAACTATAGCATCTATTAAAACGATTTGAAATGAAAAGAAGTTTTTTTAAAAAAAGATTATTCATCTTAAATTGAACCATGATAGAACCGGGACCGGGCGTATTACTGATTGCTGACCCATTCCTGAAAGACCCCAACTTTCTGAGGACCGTTGTTTTTTTATGCGATCATAAAGAAGAAGGCAGTTTTGGATTTGTATTGAACCGCCAGTTTGAGAATACCCTTGACGAACTGATTCCCGAACTGGAAGGTCATAAAATACCGGTTTTTTACGGTGGCCCGGTGCAGATAGATACGATTCATTTTTTGCATCAATATCCCGACGAAATACCAGGAGGACAAGAGGTATTAAAAGGAGTGTTTTGGGGCGGAGACTTTGATGCCGTCATTAACTTTATCAAAAACGAAGAGATTGACAAAGACCGGATCCGTTTTTACATAGGTTATTCCGGCTGGGGTGACGGGCAATTAGATATTGAAATGAAAGAAAAAACATGGCTGACTGTTAAAGCCAACCGCAAACTGATCTTTCACCAGGATTATGAAGCCATATGGAAAGACTCCCTCAAACACCTCGGCGGTGATTATGAAATGATGGTGAATTTCCCGATTGACCCGCAGTTGAATTAAACTCTTCTCATTTTTTGGAAGAAAAAGCCATCCCCCGTCTTTTAAATTTAACTTTATGAATATGGCATAATAAAATTTTCTGTTTTTCATTCCGTTAATAAAGTTATGAAACTACACTTTACCATTCTCGTATTGCTTATCACTGTTTCCATATATTGCGAATCTCAAATAAGAGAGGAAACAGTGGGAAGGGATTACCGGGAGGGTTTGAATCCAGTTGACGAAATTCCGCTATTTAACAAAGAAGAAATAAAGAAGAAAGGTTTTAAGACGGCCTACATCGTTTATCACCCACCCAGTTGGGATGGTGATTATTGTTCATGCTCTTATAATGATACCATTACAACATACCATTTCGATCGTGAAGGTAGAATTTCTGATAAAACACAAATGACGTGGCTAGGAATGTATGGAGCAGTTGTTTGGTTTGATACATTGGGAAATTGGACAAAAAGAGTTAATCTGCGAAAAAAGGAGGGCAAGATAGTAAAAAGTGATACTTTTTATTATAACCTCAAACCAGATTCAAATTCAAGGTATCAGGTTATAAGGGAGAAGATTGGAGAAGATAGTATAATAACAAGTATTTACTTTGAGAAATTTAAGACTGGCTTCGACACAGCAATTGTGAATACTAATTATTATAATCCAGAAGGAAAACTTATTGAGGAAAAAAGCTATTCCACAGAAAAATATAAAAGATTGAATGATGAGGCTGGCAGCTTCGATTACAAATATGGCTATGATTCGATGGGAAGGTTAATTTATTACATGTCGGTAGGCGCTTATTACTATTCAAGGATTTTCTATCCTCCTTACGGAAAACTGACAGAAACAATTGATGTTAGAACTGAAAAGCTGATAGACAGTGATGTAAAACGGATTGACATAAGCCAATCAAGAATTATTTTGACAGATGGCAGAAGCCAGATATTTTTAATACGACTGGAAAAGAACAGCAAACTATATAAATTAAAATCAGTTACATCATATGATAGTGATATACCCTACATAGAATACTATGAAATAATTTATCAATAAAAAATTCCCTCAGAACGTGAAGAGGATTCAATTTGCTTTTACACCCGGGGCCACCGTTTTATCCCATACATTTATTCCACCGGCACCGCACCTTCTACCAAAACAGTCACTTTATTATTCAGCACTTCCACAAATCCGCCCTGTATATCGAAATATGCAAAATGATTTTGTTTGTCTTTCAGTACCTTAAGCCGGCCAGCCTTCAATGCACTTACCAACGGAGCATGTTTTTCCAATACTTCAAAACTGCCGCTGAAGCCGGGCATCTGAACACCGTAGACTTCGCCGCTGTATAGTTTTTTTTCAGGTGTAAGTATTTCTAAATTCATTGTTACTGGTTTCTTGTTCCTGGTGACTGGTTAACAAGCAACCAGCAACCAGCAACGGTTTATCCCTGCGCTGCCGCCATCAACTTCTTACCTTTTTCTATCGCATCATCGATACTACCTACCAGGTTAAAAGCGGATTCAGGATATTCATCCACTTCCCCGTCCATGATCATATTGAATCCACGGATGGTTTCTTCAATCGGTACCAGCACACCCTTCAAACCGGTAAATGCTTCGGCAACATGGAATGGCTGAGATAGGAAACGCTGTACTCTTCTTGCACGGCTCACTACCAGTTTATCTTCTTCACTCAGTTCATCCATACCAAGAATTGCGATGATATCCTGCAATTCTTTATACCGTTGCAACATCAGCTTAACCCTGTTGGCGCAATCATAATGTGCGTCACCTACAATCAGGGGAGATAATATTCTTGAAGTAGAATCCAGCGGGTCAACTGCGGGATAAATACCAAGGTCAGCAATTTTTCTTGACAATACTGTTGTCGCATCCAGGTGAGCAAATGTTGTTGCGGGCGCCGGGTCAGTCAGGTCATCCGCAGGAACATACACCGCTTGTACGGAAGTGATAGAACCATTTTTAGTAGAAGTAATTCTTTCCTGCATGATACCCATCTCTGTTGCCAATGTTGGCTGATAACCCACCGCTGAAGGCATACGTCCGAGCAAAGCCGATACTTCAGAGCCTGCCTGGGTGAACCGGAAGATATTATCAACAAAGAACAGGATGTCGCGGCCCTTGCCTTGCCCATCGCCATCACGGTAGTATTCGGCGATTGTTAATCCGCTTAATGCCACTCTTGCCCTTGCCCCGGGAGGTTCATTCATCTGTCCGAAAATAAAAGTAGCTTTTGATTCAGATAGTTCTTTCATATCCACTTTAGATAGATCCCAACCACCTTGCTCCATGCTTTTCTTGAAAGCATCACCGTATTTCATAATGCCTGCTTCAATCATCTCTCTCATCAGGTCATTACCTTCTCTTGTTCTTTCACCTACTCCGGCAAAAACAGATACACCAGAATATACTTTTGCAATGTTGTTGATCAGTTCCTGGATAATTACTGTTTTACCAACACCGGCCCCGCCAAACAAACCGATCTTACCGCCCTTTGCATATGGCTCGATCAGGTCAATAACTTTAATACCGGTGTATAAAACTTCCGATGTTGTACTCAGGTTTTCAAACATCGGTGGTTTATTGTGAATCGGGCGGCCACCTTTTTTACTTACAGCAGGCAATCCATCAATCGGGTCCCCGGTTACATTAAAGAGACGACCTTTAATAGCATCACCGACCGGCATGGCGATCGGAATGCCCGTGTCAATTACCTGCATGCCTCGCATAAGGCCTTCTGTACCATCCATTGCAATGGTACGAACGCTATCTTCCCCGAGGTGCTGCTGCACTTCCAGAACCAGGGTATCACCATTTTCCCGCTTTAATTCCAATGCATTGTATATTTCAGGGAGTGTGCCATCAAACTGCACGTCGATCACAGCACCGATGACCTGTTTTACTTTACCAACATTTGCCATAATTCTGGTTTCTAGTTTTTAGTTTCTGGTAGCTGGTTCTTATGTTGCTTTAGTCCCTTTTTATCCGGTATTTTACCAGTAACAAGAGACCAGCAACCAGCTTTCTTTTCAGGCCGCAAAGGTAAGGGTGTGAAGGGAAAATGGGAAATGAAAAAGAGAGAATAAAAAATATGTGGAAAAGAGAGAATTAGCCTGATTTTACCAAGAGAAGTTGCTGTTTTACCATATTCACAGTTTACTCCTTTGAAGAAAGGAATAAATCATCCAGAAATGACTTTGTCAAACGGTTAGCAGCTTTGGGAAAAAGCAATAAATATCCTTCATTCTTATACGTTTTCATGGTAATATGAGATTTGTCAAAAAGCCGGCTGATAAAATCCGGGCTCCTGTTTTTTTGGGGCAGGGTATCCGCGGGAGCGTTGCCGTTTTCATATGGCCCTTCTTCATAAACCCGCAGATCATCAATAATTAATAGATCCTGGTAATTCTTCCTGAGTTCATGAATTATAGTTAATTCTTTCTCCAATGGTAACCGGATATCTTCATCCTGTATAGCATCATATCTCTCCATGCCTGCATCGGCGCCGGGAAAATGAGCATCGAGCCAGAAAAGGCAGTTGCCATTAAGAGAAGGCAGTTCTGCTGACAAAGCTTCTGCGCTGCTTGCTTTGATAATTGTTACTCTTGGCTCCTGTTGAAACCTGGATTTCGCTTCATCGGCAATTTCAGGGATAATTTCTGCTGAAATGATCTTTTTGAAAGGAAATTGTAATGCATATGCTACAGCATCTCCTTTCCATGTACCTGTTTCAAAAAAATATCTGATGTCATATTCCCGGACAATCCGGTTTAAATTAAATTGATTGATAAAACCCATCAGACAGGTTGATTTTTTTAACCGGGACCTTGTTTAAAGAATCCCGAAAATAACCCGGATTTTTCTTTTTTCCTGATAATAAGACCAATGGAAGTCACCACATATTTGTCCAGTTGCAGTTTGAGATGAATTTTTTGGGTATGTGGTATAAAATCAACCTGGAAATCTTCCGGCTCAGCACCCAGCGAATAATCAAGCTCTTCTACAAAATGTCCGCTTTTTCTCAGCTCTGCAACCACTTTATCAATATCTTTTTTCCGGAACACCACGGTATCACCGCTTTCAATGGTCTTATCATCAGACGAAATATTATATTCTGTGGTATGAACGGCCCAGCCACCCGGTCTTAATGTTTTAAGCTGGTTCATTAAAAAACTCATCCCTTTTTCAATAGAACCCAGATGTTCAAATGAACAACTTGACCAGTTAAAATCAAATCCGGTCAGGTCAGGCGGGATGTCATTCATATCAACCGGTCTGTAGCTAACATGTTCCAGCAATGTTTGTTCATTACATAATCCGCGGGTATTTAATGAATCCATTCCAAAGCAGAGCTGATCAGCATTTGTCCAACCCATTTCTTTTCCTTTTTCCGGTAAAATATCTGTTGCAACAATATCGCAACCATAATTGGCAAATATGGAAGGTCCCGGTTCTGTACCAACAGCAAACACCAATCCTTTTTTCCCTTTCTCAATACAACCTCTTTCCCATAAAGCCTGCATCACATAGACAAACTCCCATTGCTTGCGGTGAAATTTGGGTTCTTCTTTTAATTCTTTGCACCAGCGTTTATACCAGTCTGCCTTCAGATCTTTGGCCTTACATAATTCTGATTTTCTTTTTTCCATTTCTAATATAAAGATTGGTATACTTTCAAATATTCTTTCGCTTTTTCTTTCCAGTCAAATTGCATTCCCCTTCTTTTGATCTGATCCGCCATTCCGTTTTTCTGATACTGTTCCATTCCTTTATAAAAAATCTCCTGCATATGATTTCCATCGAAGGAAGAAAAGTAAAAAGCGGCGTCGCTCCCTATTTCCGGCAGTGATGTCAACGAAGAAAGAAATAGTGGCTTGCCAAATTGCATCACTTCCACCACCGGCGCCCCAAAACCCTCAGCAAGAGAAGGGTGTACAAAAGCCAGGCAGTTTTGAAAATACCAGCTTTTCTCCCCTTCCGATACCGGTCCCAAAATATGAAGCCTGTCTGCCACGCCACTCTTCCCGGCTTGCTGCTTCATTCTTTCAATATAACCGGGTTCATCCAGTCTTCCTGCAATAACCAATTCAAGGTCTTTATTTTGCAGTAATGGTAAAAGCACATGATAATTTTTCTTTGTGTTTACATAACCCATCCCGAATAAAAAAGGCCGGGAAGGCCGGTACGAATTTATACCCAATCCAGGTTCATGAACTTTATGGGTGCCATTATGAATAACATAAACAGGTTTATTACCTACATTGCAGTTTTTCAACACATCGCCTTTACAGAATTCAGATATACAAACGATAGCATCAGATTTATCAATCAGCGATTGGGTATGTGCCAGGCTTTTCCGCTGTTCATCCTGCGGCTTGCCCTCATGCAATGGATTCAGATCATGAATGGTCAGCAGTACTTTGATGCCGGGATATTTCTTTTTATCCGGGAAAATCCTCCCGGATTGAAAGGGCGCATGCCAGATATTACAGCTACGCAAAAAAGGATTGAAAAAATTCCAGATACTTTTTTTCTCAACAATATGACGGTAGCCCGGCCCAAATGATTTTGCTTCGGCCGGGGGTACATAAAAAGCAATACCCGTTCCTTGTTCTTTTTCAAGCAGGGATTGTAACGATCTGCCCAAATTCAGGCAATAATGATACAATCCGGAATTCGGATGCTTCATCAGGTTGCAATCCAGGATAATTTTCTTCTTTGGGGGCGCCATACAATTTGGGATAAATCCCTTTCTATCAATAACCCTTTGTACTTTCTGCTAATGTAATGTAACCGTTTAACAGGTAAAACTCAACTCCAATGTAGCGGATGTTACATTTTTTAAGCTGACTTTGACTAATACCCGGGGTGATCTTTGTCACCACCCGAATAATAAGTATTCATTAGCATTGTTGTTTGTATGATTTTTAATTGGCTTAAGCCGGAAAAATCAATTAATCTCCGAAAGATGGTTAGAGTAGTTTTTGATTGTGAGCGGATGAAATACCCCGATACCGGGCTTTATCATTATTGCCTCAACCTGGGAAGGCACCTCGAGAAAAATATCAATCTTAACAATGAACGGCTTTTCTTCTACACACCGCCGGGTGAGCAACAATGGTCATTCCATACCCACAATCATATTACTCAAAACCCGCTGCATAAATTCATGCTGCCACCCCTGAATGGTTATGATATCTGGCACTCCACTTACCAGAACACTCATTATATGCCATTGTTAAACAGGAAAATAAGAGTGGTACTATCTATTCATGATCTGAATTTTATGTATGATGAAAAAAAATCGCCTGTCAAAAAACAAAAATACCTGCGGTATATGCAGGAATTGATTAACAGGGCCGATGCGCTCGTCTGCATATCAGAACACAGCAAAAAAGATGTGTTGCAACACTGCGGGATAAAAAATAAACCTTTATATGTTATTCATAATGGCACCAACCTGCTGTTAAAACCTGAACTAACAACGAAATCATATAAACCCAGCAAACCCTTTCTTTTCTCCATTGGTGTTATCAACCGGAAAAAGAACTTTCATGTCCTGTTGCCGTTATTAAAAAAAAATACAATGGAATTATTAATTGCCGGCAAATATGATGATCGTGATTATCTGTCATTTATCCGGAAACAATCGGAAGAATTGGGCGTAAAAGATAATGTTCACTTGCTTGGGCATGTCTCTGAAAATGAAAAATCCTGGTATTTTAATAATTGCAGGGCCTTTGCCTTGCCTTCAATATCTGAAGGATTCGGTTTGCCATTGACCGAAGCCATGAGTTGTGGTAAACCGCTCTTCCTCTCTGACAGAACCGCCCTGCCTGAAATCGGGGGCGATGTGTCATTTTATTTCAGGGATTTTCATCCTGAACATATGCAGGAGGTATTTAATTCAGGTATGAAGAATTACAACAGCAACGGTCTGAAAAAAAGAATTATGGAAAGAGGAAGAAATTTCAACTGGGATAAGGCAGCCCGGCAATACCTGGAAGTATACCGGTCACTTTATTAATAACTTTATGCAGCAATAAATGAAAGTGTACAGACGTCTTCTGGCTTATGCCCGGCCTTACCGGAGGTTCCTGCCCCTGTTTTTTATTTTCACCTTCCTGGCTGTTATTTTCAGTGTGTTTCAGTTTGCCCTCATTATTCCTTTACTAAATGTATTGTTCAATCCCGGTAATGGCCATGAGATGATAGCAGCCCCGGCATTTTCTTTATCCGCCGGTTTTATAAGGGATATCTTTTACTACGAGGTCTATCGCCTGAAAGCAATCAACCCCGTTTATGCATTGTACTTTATTACTTTCATCATTGTTTGTGCGGTTCTGCTTACCAACTTATTCCGCTACCTGGCACAACGAACATTGATAAAAGCAAGAACATTACTGGTAAAACGAATACGGGAAGCCCTGTTTGAAAAGATCAATCACCTGCATATGGGGTTTTTCACCAAAGAGCATAAAGGGGACCTGATATCAAGAATGAACTCTGATGTATTTGAAATAGAAGGAGTGGCTGCCGGCTCTCTTGAAGTACTGTTTAAAGAACCCTCCCTGGTGATTGGTTATTTTATTGCCTTATTTGCCATCTCCACTCAACTTACTCTATTTACCTTATTTATTATTCCCATTTCTGCATTGGGCATTGCAACGGTACAAAAAAAATTAAAAAGAGATGCAAAAGATGCACAGGCATCCATCGGGCGCTTACTGACTATCATGGATGAAACATTGACAGGTATGCGGATCATCCGGGCATTTAATGCAACAGGTTTTACAATAAAAAAATTCAGCTGCGAAAATGATTTTTACCGCAAAGCAAGTCTTGCCGGTTTTAAAAGAAGAGAAATGGCGCCGGCTTTTTCTGAAGCGGCCGGTGTGATGGTAGTGGCCGGTATATTATTATATGGCGGCAGCCTGATCTTAAAAGGCGGGCAAAGCGCAGCAGGCATGCAGGCCAGTGAGTTCATTGCTTTCATTGCTATCTTCTCGCAGGTACTCCGCCCGGCCAAAGCAATGGTGATTGCAGGAGCTAATATTCAACGGGGCCGTGGTTCCGGTGAAAGGATTATCGAGCTTATCGACAAACCTATTGAAGTAAAAGATAAAGAGGATGCCATTGAATTGAAAAAATTCAAACATGAAATTGAATTCAGAAATGTTGATTTTGCTTATGCCGATACTCCCGTTTTAAAAGATATCAGTTTCACTATACTTAAAGGAAAGACCATTGCACTCATCGGCGCATCCGGAGTTGGTAAGTCAACCATTGCCGACCTGATCCCCCGTTTTTATGATGCCAAAAAAGGAGCTATACTGCTTGACGGTATTGATGTGAGAGATTATAAAATGGAATCGTTGCGGAGTGTAATGAGTTTTGTGACACAGGAGATTTTTTTATTCAATGACAGCATTTTCAACAACATTGCACTCAGCCGGCCTGATGCCACCGAAGAAGAAGTGATCCATGCCGCTAAAATTGCAAATGCCCATGAATTCATCATGCAAACAGAAAATAATTATCAAACCATTACCGGCGACAGGGGGATTCGTTTTTCCGGAGGTCAGCGGCAACGACTTTGTATAGCGAGGGCAGTATTGAAAAACCCTTCTATTCTTATTTTGGATGAAGCTACCTCGTCATTAGACACCGAATCAGAAAGATCAGTACAGGATGCGTTGAGTAAATTAATGAAAGGCAGAACCACACTTGTCATTGCACACCGTCTGAGCACAATCAAAGCGGCTGATGAAATCATTGTACTTCATGATGGAAGAATTATTGAACGGGGCCATCACAATGACTTAATTGAAATTGACGACGGAGTGTATAAAAAGCTCACGGAGATGCAGCAGATCGCATGAACAATTACAATCGCTTAACCATTTATAAAAAACTTCAATAATAGATCCTGTAAAGTGGCCGGTGCCCGATAAAGTAACCCGATACGGATTTCACATCTTCAAGTAATTCAATCCATTTGATAACCGACCGGAACTTTCCCGTTGAAATATCTAAATACCAATCCTGGTAAATCCTTATTAATGGAATATCATCCGGATTATGTTTTGCCTGAATGATTTTGTATTTCATGTTCCCCGCTTCATCACTGTCCGCAACTGTATCAGCAGCCATTCCCCAGGTAAAGATTTCTTTTGAGGGGATTTGTATACCGGTTAAAGGATCAACTGCCCGGAGCTTCCCTTTGTATATAGCCTGCAAAATAACAAGCGGCACCGGTTTCCCGGTTTCACCAGTTTTTGATAGTGGTTTGATAATCCATTTGCATTCTTCCGCTTTTAATGTGGTTGTATCATGGCGGACAAGTATTTCATTTAAATGGTCGCTTTGAGCAAAAGAGCTAAAAACAAAAAAGACCAAAGCGGAGGTGCTGATAATTTTTTTCATATAAAATGAACGCCGTTTTTAATGTTTATTGTTCAGGAAATGTTAATTCTGTTTATATAGCTGGAGTTATTTCTTTACGACATAAACCACATACCTGAATCCAACAAACGAATGTGTCGCATCAGCAGGGAAAAACTGGCAGACGCCTGTTTGCAGGTAAAAAGGAATGCTGTTCCATCCGCCACCTTTTACAATGAAGGAGTTTTTTAGTTTCTCATGTTTTATATCAGCATTCATGATTTCGTCACGACTCGTTGATGTCCATTCGGCCACATTTCCTTTCATATTATAAAGTCCAAATGCCCCCGCAGGATAGGAGTTTACCGGAGCTGTGTAAAAATTTCCGTCATCCTTGAAGCTTTTTACAAGAGTCCCGGTATTATCCTTGATAGTTCCAAAATTTGCTTTGTATGACTTGTCGGGAGAAAAAACTTTTTCCTTTATGTTATCGTCGGAGGCGGCAGCTTCCCATTCAGTATTAGTGGGTAGTCTTATAATTACCCGGTATTCACTCTCCCCCTGTTTCAAAACTTTATTTACCTGCCCAGTTTTCCATTGGCAGAATGCCATGGCTTGTTTGAGGTTAATACCCACAACAGGATAATTATTATAGGAGGAGTGTGAAAAATATTTTTTCACCAGGGGCTCATTATAAGAATAGGCAAAGTCCCTGATCCATACCAATGTATCGGGGTAAATGCTGATTGTTTCCTTTTGACCTGAATAATCAACTTCATATATGACCTTATCTGTGTTGATTTCTATTCTCCCCAGGATCCTCTCATCAGCCGAGAGCATCATAGGTTCCAATAATGGATCTTCCCAGTTGATAGGACGGCTCCAGTCTATCGAACCTTGCCCTGTATGAAAATGCCCTAAAAATTTATGGGCTATGGAATCTCTTGCATACATGACAAATTCACGGTATTCCATATTGGTTAGTTCATACCTGCTGATATAAAAACTTTGGTTTGTTGCATACCTGGGAATATATGAAGACACGGAATCACTACCAGTGTGAGACAGGCTGACGAAACTTTTTGAAGGGATATACGATACATTCTGCAACAGATTTTTTAAAGGTGATTTTTCTATTGGTAAAGTAGAGGGCTGGGCTAATGATCCCAGGTTTATCAATGCCAGGCAGATGGTGGTGGAAGATTTTGACATATCAAAAAAAAAGGAGTAGTTAAAGATTATTGCCTCAGAAATTGTTAATATTTATACTAAGTCCACATAAACATTCTCACATCAATCAGCCGTTTGAG
>JBGPKR010000026.1:0-31428 GCA_041486045.1 Chitinophagaceae bacterium
CCAGCGATCGTGTAGCGCTTTGCGCCGCTTGCCGGGGATGGCGATCTGCTCGAGGCCCGTCAGGTATTTTCCTGTCAGGCTCATGGGGTTGGAAATTATTTCATCATAATCACCCTCTGCCACCACTTCACCACCCAAATGAGAAGCCAAAGGCCCCATGTCAATAATATGGTCGGCTTCCCGCATCATCATTTCATCATGTTCCACCACTACCACTGTATTTCCAAGGTCCCTTAACTCTTTTAATACCTTAATTAAATTAGCCGTATCTCTTGAATGAAGACCAATGGACGGCTCATCCAGTATATATAAGGAGTTGGTCAAATTACTTCCGAGGCTTCTTGTTAATTGTATCCGCTGGCTTTCGCCGCCGCTGAGTGAATTGGCTAAGCGGCTCAAGGTCAAATAACCTAACCCGACTTTGATCAATGTATCCAGCCGGTTATGCAATTCGATCAGTATTCTTTTTGCCACCTGCCTGTCGTGATCGCTTAATTTTTTATCCAGTGCATCAAACCAGGTTTTCAGATCTTTTACCGGCATGCTGCCCAACTCACCGATATTGCTGCCGTTCACTTTCACATATAATGCTTCTTTCCGCAAACGATAACCATTGCAATCCGGGCATGCTGTCCTGCCCCTGTAGCGGCTTAATAAAACCCTGTACTGCACTTTATACAATTGGGATTCCACATCCTTGAAAAAATCATTGATGCCATACACTCCATCACTTCCTTCCCATAATTGTTTGTATTGTTTATCCGTCAGGTCGGCAATTGATTTATGAACCGGGAAATTGAATTTTTTTGCTCCTTTTACAAAATTCTGCCGCCACCAGTCCAGCTTCTCCCCTTTCCATGGAGCCACAGCGCCATCGTACACACTCAATCTTCTGTCGGGGATCACCAGGTCGGGGTCAATACCGAGCACCTGTGAAAAACCTTCGCAGGTCGGGCAGGCCCCAAAGGGATTATTAAATGAAAAAAGATTGGGAACGGGTTCTTCAAACAGCATTCCGTCCATTTCGAAACGATTGTTGAAATGGAGAAGTGAGTGGTGAGACGTGAGTCCCGCCTTCGCTAAAGCTTCGGTGGGCAGGGGTGAGTGGGATTGTACTTCAAGATAAACATCTCCTTCTCCCTCATAAAAAGCAGTCCCGATAGAATCGGCCAATCTGTGTTTATCATCATCGTCAAAATCTTTAACCACTATTCTATCAACAAGTATGTGAGTAATTTTTTTAGACTTTAATTCTTTATCACTTAATTCAAGTAGCTCTTCAATTCTGTGAACGATTCCCGCGTCGCCGTCGGCAAGCCTTTGGCGGCCGATGGACTCCTGACCTGCCTGTCCGGCAGGCAGGCTCCTGACCTGCCTGTCCGGCAGGCAGGCTCCCGACTCCCGACTGTAGACTCTCGAGAATCCTTTCTGCACCAGGATATTCAGTTCCTCTTTTATATCCCTGTTCTTATGCTGTTTGAAAGTGGCCAGGATAAAAATCTTGTCTCCTTCTTTTAATTGAGTAATTGCATCAAGCACATCAGTCACATCATCTTTCTTCACTTCTTTTCCTGAAACGGGGGAAATTGTTTTGCCGATCCTGGCAAAAAGCAACCGCAGGTAATCATAGATCTCCGTCATACTTCCAACTGTACTGCGGGGAGTTCTTGTGATCACTTTTTGTTCGATAGCAATTGCCGGGCACAGTCCTTTAATATAATCCACATCGGGCTTGTTCATCCGGTTCAGGAACTGGCGTGCATAAGCACTCAGGCTTTCAGCGTAACGACGCTGCCCCTCAGCATATAAAGTATCAATGGTAAGAGAAGATTTGCCCGAACCTGACACGCCGGTGACAACAATCAGCCTGTTCCGGGGAATTTCAACAGTAACATCTTTCAGGTTGTGCACCCTGGCGCCTTTTATCAGAATGTTTTCTGCGGAAATTACGGTCTTTGTTTTAGCGGGATTGTTCCCTTTTATTGTCTTTTCCATGACGATGTCTGCAAATGTAAAGCCTTATAGGGCTTAATTTTAAGGCCGTATTCTTAACATTTCCTTAGCACACAATATTACATTTTACTTTCACAAATGTTTGGCATTTTCATGAAATGCTCTATTTTTAGATTTCAATATCCAAAAAATGAAAACCCCTAAACATATCCCGCCTATTGCATAAACTTCTACTTGTTTTAAAACCGAACATTTTCGCAACCAATATCCATTTGAACCTGCTTTAACACCGGTTATTGCAGACAAACCCAAACTGTAGAAGTTATGAAAGCTTTAGTGAAAAAAACCGACCATGACCTGATCCGTCTATTTACAGATGGAAATCTTGATGCCCTGGAAACACTTGTCCTTCGTCACAAGGATAAGCTATATACATCCATCCTTTTCCTGGTAAAAGACAAATACCTTGCCGAAGATATATTCCAGGATGTTTTCATCCGCATCATTGATACCATGCGCAGCGGCCGCTACACGGAAGAAGGGAAATTTCTCCCCTGGGCCATGCGGATCGCCCATAACCTATGCGTAGATCATTTCCGAAAAGTAAAACGTACGCCCACCATCCGCACCGGTGAGGATAAAGATATTTTTGAAGTGTTGAATTTTTCTGAAGACAGCGCCGAAACAGTGATGATCAGAAGGCAAAGTCATGACAGGGTTCGTGACATGTTACAAAGTTTGCCGGAAGACCAGCGGGAAGTTATCATATTACGTCATTATGCAGATATGAGTTTTAAGGAAATAGCAGCAGCCACCAATTGCAGTATTAACACTGCTTTGGGCCGCATGCGGTATGGATTGATTAATTTGCGTAAGCTGATGACTCAAAAACAAATTGCTCTTTAGCCTCAACCCCAACCCATCTCCACAAGTGGAGAAGGGAGATGGGAGAAGTTCTTGTCATTCTGTATCTCCATCCGGAGAAAAAAGAATTCTGATGAAAAGGAATCTCTCTTTTGCTTGCCATCGGAAGGTTGGTACAGAATGACACCTAATTAAAAATAAAAAGCCCCCGGTTTACACAGGAGGCTTTTTTGTATTTATACCTATAAAATTATTTCCTGTTTTTCCTGAATGCCTCTAACCCGCAACGCAGCCAGTTGGCAAACTCATTTGCATCAGGGGTATAAAATTTTGTTTTTGCAAGAAGGACCTCATCGGGACTGACAATGGCATATTGTGGCTGAGAAGTTGCATCGAAGTTCTCTGTTTGAAAAGTGGCCCACTTGTCCCCAACGGTTACAATTGACTTTTCATTGCCAGCTTTTGTTTTGTAACTGATCTGTTGGGTTACCGGCAGCTTTCTTCTTTCATCAACATATAATGAGACCAGGATGAATTCATTTTTCATCAGCTTTTCCACATAACTTTTTGTCCAGACCTTTTCTTCCATTCTCCTGCAGTTTACACAAGCCCACCCGGTAAAATCAATCAAAACCGGTTTATTTTTTTGCCTGGCCAATTGAATGGCCTGCTCATAATCAAACAAAGGCTTATCACAGTTTACCGGGTTTGAATAAACACTATAGCAATAAGGTGGAGGGAATCCGCTTATCAGATCAAGCTTTGCCCATTTGGAATTTGTTATTCCCGGCAACAAATAAAGTGTAAATGCTGAAAACAGGGCGATAAAGGCAACCCTTGTTTTTGAAAACTTCTTAACCGGCGCACTATGGCCGATCTTAAATAACCCGGATAAATAAAGAACAATACAAAGCCCTATTATTGCCCATAACCCGATAAAAACCTCCCTTTTTAAAAGGCCCCATTGTTTTACCAGGTCGGCATTGGATAAAAATTTAACCGCCAATGCCAGTTCAATAAATCCAAGCACCACTTTCACATTGGTCATCCATCCCCCGGACTTTGGCAATGAATGCAGCCAGTTGGGAAACATGGCAAACAATGCAAAAGGCAGTCCCAATGCAAGACCAAACCCGGCGGCTCCTGCTGTCAATGGCCAGGCGCCTTCCACTGCTACATTGGTCAATAATGTTCCCAGAATAGGACCTGTGCAGGAGAAAGAAACAATAGCGAGTGTGCCGGCCATAAAGAATATCCCGGCAATATTGCCGATCCCCGATTTTGAATCCGCCTTGTTTGCAAGACCGGATGGAAGACCTATCTCAAATAATCCAAAAAAAGATAACGCAAAGGCGACAAAGATGGCGAAGAAAATAATGTTCAGAACCACGTTGGTAGAAATATTGTTGAATATTTCCGGGCTGATGGCCTTACTGGCAATATGAAAAGGAATGGTAATTAAAACATAGATAAGAAATATGAAAAACCCGTATAATATTCCATTGGTAATTCCTTTTTTCCTGTTTTGTGATTTTTTGGTAAAAAAAGTTACGGTGACAGGTACCATTGGGAAAACGCAGGGTGTAAGCAATGCAATCAACCCTCCCAAAAAGCCAAGCAGGAAAATTTTCCATATGCCTTTGTCCTTTGTGCCTTCGTCACCGCAGGGGTTTACCGGGTTATTAATATCTATGGAAGATATTTTTATACGGGCAGTTGATTCAACCCCGCCTTCCAGTGCAATAACAAAGGGAGTCCTTGTTGATGGATAAAATTCATCATTCCTGCCATACGTATAGAATAAAGTGCCCTGTAATTCAGCGGGCACTGTTCCGGCGATTGTAATGATGGCTTTCCATTGAACAGCTGTTTCGAAAATACCAACCTTTGCATTTTCAAATAAAGCGCTGATTATTTCTTTTGGAGGGGTTTCCAGGATAAAATCACCTTCCGGGACAATACTGGAATCGGAAAATTGAAGTGTTGTCGTTTTTACATCAAGCAGGGTTTGATTCGGAGCATAAACCTGCCAGTTTCCCGTGATGATACCGCTAAATACCAGTTCGTATTTATTTTCCCCGGTTTTTTTACTTGTGATTTTCCAGTCATGTACCGCTCCCGCACTATCCTGGCTCAATGCCGGTAATGTAATAAAAAACAGAATGGAGAAAGTGACAATCAGTTTTTTTAGTAGTGGCATCATCATTAAAAAAAACGAGTCCTTAAGAAGAACCCGTTATATGTAAAATAATTTAATCCAATATTTATTTTATCGCTACACTAAAGTTAACCGTTTTGGGCGGCAAACATTTTTTATCATCACAGGTCTGGTATTCCACGCTGCCGTTAAAACTTGTTTTTGCATTTGTTTTCAGTTTTATTTTCTGCACAAAATCAACTGATTTGGAATATTGATTGGCCGATACACCCAGCGCAGCATCTTTCATTACTTCCATTTTCCCCAGCTCTTTTATTTTCCCATCCGGTTTAAATAAAGGGTTAGGACTGATGGTGAATGCTGTTGGAATTGCAATGGCATCATCCGGTTGTTTTTGTGAATACAGGTGCCAGCCGTTCTGAATGGTTGCCTTCATGTGAACCTCGTATGTTTTGTCTGCAACCTTATTGGCGCTAAAACTCCAGGTTACAGGGTTCAGTTGGGCCCGGCTTCCCAATGCTGAAAACAATACTAAAATCAGTATAAATAACTTCTTCATGTTTATGTCTTATTTACCGGTACAAAAATCCTTCTTTTGTGTTAATCGGATCTGTTAAAATGGATCGATCCGCAAATTTACAGATTGCCAGACCCATTTTTTGCATTGAAAATGACAAATACAGGAAAAACAATGACAAGATGGTTGAATTAACAAACGAGTTGCTCTGCCATCAGCAGTGTTTTCAGAATTTGACGGCCATCCGTATTTCCCAATACTGCCGAACAGGCTCTTTCGGGGTGAGGCATCATTCCAAACACATTGCGGCCGGCATTGCAGATACCGGCAATATTCCGGATAGCGCCATTGGGATTTGCTTCTTCATCAATATTCCCGTTTTCATCGCAGTAATAAAAAATAACCTGCCCGTTCGCTTCAAGCCCATTCAATGTTTTTTCATCTGCATAATATCTTCCTTCTCCATGGGCCACAGGTATTTTGTAAACGCTACCCGTTTCATTGGTAATAAAAACATTTTTACACACAAACTGCTGGTTACCGTTTCGCAATAAGGCCCCGGGAAGTAAGTGAGATTCACATAATATCTGGAAACCATTACAAACACCAAACACTTTACCCCCGGCATTCGCAAACTCAATCACACTCTGCATCATGGGGCTGAAACGGGCAATGGCGCCGCAGCGCAGGTAGTCGCCATAAGAAAACCCTCCCGGCAAAATGATACAATCCTCTTTGCTGAACCTGCTGAGGTCTTCATCTTTATGCCAGAGCATCGTAACATCCTGTTTAAGGTCATGTGTCAATGCATCATACATATCCCTGTCGCAATTTGAACCGGGAAAAACTACAATACCGAATTTCATTCCTGTTATTTGAGTAAGAAGAACAAAGGTAAGGAAAGCTGTTAGCTGTTAGCTAAAGGCTTCTCTCACCATCCGGGCCCCGCATACTGATAAGCCAGTATAAATGCAACAGTAAGCCAGAAAAGCAAAAGCGGAAATATCCTGAAGGTTGAGTAGAGGTAGGCAGAGGCATGAAAAGCGGCAAAAGGAATAGCTGCCATGACCCAGTTTTCAAATGTATCAGCGCTGTTCACAAAGGGAACAAAAATGGCCCCGAGGATGTACAATAATAACAGGCTCCATCCTTTCCGCACATGTATCAGCATCCGGCGAAGACTGTTTTGAATAAAGTAAGCTCCTGCCAGGAAAGGAAGGACCAGTAAAAAAGCGCTGCCCGCAAGCCAGGCTGATTGCCTGACGGACGGAAGGCTGATGGAGAAATCAGGCCAAAAAATTTCCCAGTTCCAGGGGCCGCTTATAAACAGGTAAATGGCATAAAAATAAAAGGGGGTCATAGCTCCCAAAATGCAAAGCACCCATTCATTCAGGCGGAATGGACGCATGACCATCAACGCCAGCAGTATCCAGGCAATAAAGCTGATGGAAGGGGAAAAAATAAAAGATGAAATCCCCAGCGCAAGGCCGATATTAAAAATGGGCCCTTTGGCATTTTGCTGGTTGTAAATTTTAAATAACCCTGAAAGAACAAATACAAAAATAGTATTGACGATAAGCGGGGCTGAAAAAAAATTCCATTCGGGAATTAAAGAAGTAATAAGCAGGTAAGCCATACCCGGAAACCAGGTAGACCGGTTCATCATCCGTTGGGTATTCATGAAACGGGTCAGCACAATTGACTGCAACAATAAAAGCCCGAAGGCAAGACAGGGATACATTGCAGGGAAAGATCTGCCTGTGGGCTCCAAAAACTCCAGGATGGCCTTATAAAGCAGGCCGTCGCCCGTTCTGCTCACAATGATATGTGGATGCAGGAAGGTCGGTAGTTTTATTAAAACTCCGAAAACCAGCAGCAGAAAAATATTAGCCGGGTTTTTCTGTTTAAATATGCCAATCACGGATAATGGACTTATTAGCTGTTTTAGTTATACTCAATTTTGGCAAAGCAGATAAAATTACGGTATTGGCAGGGAATAATAATTTGCCGGGCACTTACCTGCTTGCCGTATTTGGGCATAAATTCATAACCCTTATCCAGGTTTTTCAAAGTAGGATTCCGGGATAATTGCCCGTCCGGTGAAATACTGAAATCGGTCAGCAGGTTATTCCTTCTTTCCTGCAGGTTAAATAAAAAATGAAGTTGCCCCCCCGTATTCATCAGTTGATACGATACCAGGTCGTCTGACTCATCATCGAACTGGCTTTTGCCCATCACATTGGTCCATTCCTGCTCCCCCTTATTATTAAAGGAGAGAACAGCAATATTATCTGCATGGTATCGGACCGCCTGGTTACTGTTCACCCGGGAACCCCACCAGAAGTTATTATAATAGGGGGAGTAATAATAATTATTATAAGAATTCATATAGGGCGAGCCATACAGGTAATCCCAGCGGTTCCAGTTATTGAACCGTGAAGTGGTATAATAAGATTCGCTGCCGATTATAAAGCCACCATCCTTGCGGGTTATGATGTTCCGGATGAAAAAATCATTAAAGGCTGTTTTTACACTGGCATCTCCCCTTGCTTCTTTGCGCAGTTCCTCACTGAAACTACTGGCATTTTCCATCGAAGGCTGATTAAGGGATTTATCCCAAACATAAAAATAGAAGCCATCAATATTACCCCTACGTTCCTTAAAGTAATAAGAAACC
Source organism: Chitinophagaceae bacterium (assembly GCA_041486045.1). Lineage (GTDB taxonomy): Bacteria > Bacteroidota > Bacteroidia > Chitinophagales > Chitinophagaceae > JJ008. The sequence continues at coordinate 8,170 of JBGPKR010000026.1, forward strand.
AGGAAATACCTTTTATTAGGATTGTCTATTTTGATATGTAGCTCATCCAGCAGCGTTTTTTCAATATTCAGCGGTTTCATCATCACGGAATCAGCCTGCGCATATTTAACCATCATCTCCGCATTGCTGATATTATCATTGCTGTTCCGGAAAAATTTACAGAACACCAGGTCACCTTCATTATCCAGTTGAAAATCGCTGAGGTATTCATTTCGTTCCTCCATGGATACTTGCAGGCGGCTTCTTTTAAGGAGATCCAGTTTATCGTTCATCAAACAAGTGGTCAGCGTGTAACGTTTTTTATCCCGGGTATTAATTTTGAAAACAATGATCCTGCCCTTGTCTTCGCTGCTTAACACGGTATAAATTTTATTATTGGCGGCAAACCCGATATGCGTCGTATCCAGTTCTTTAACTTCCCCGATCTTGTTCCCATTTCCGTCTATTTTCGCCGCTACGCAATAAATCACATTTTTCTTCTGGTATTGATAGATCATGTAGCAAAAATCATTGTAAGGGAAAAAATCCACATTGATCATCCGGTCATTGTTCGGGATATAATCTTGTTCTGCAACCGCAATTTCCTGCATTTCGTTATTCAATACAGATATTAAATGCCGGTTAGTACGGTTGTTCTTATAAACCAGGAAATTTCCGTTGATCTTGCCGACTATTTCAAAGGTCATGCTGCGGGTATCGTCTTTGTCGTATTCAGAATACACAATTTTTTGAGCTGTGGCGGGGAGTCCAGCACCGACAATCAACAGGGCCAACAACCATATTCTGCCAAACATAATCATGTGATTTTTTCTTATTAAAATTACCAATTGCCTGCCAAAAACAGTTTTTTATTTTACGAGTGATGCAGTAAAGAATGGTATTACATTTACGACTGATAAAAAGCAGGAGTAGCTGCATCCATACACAGCTTATCCCCATAAAAAATTGGATGAGTGGTAAAGATTTTCCTGTTTGTTCTTTGTAATTGAAATTTGCCTATACCTTTGCAGGCGCATCCAGCAGAAATAAACAATCTGTACCCGCCTCCGTCTTTTTAACATTCAGACTTCGGCGGGCAAGCCAGGAAATAAAAACACAACTTCACAAAAAGTGAAAATACCGACCAACAGAGTCACCGCCGCCGGTTTAATCATTGCATTAGGAATTATTTACGGAGATATTGGTACTTCGCCCCTCTATGTTTTAAATGCCATTACCAAAGACAAAGTAATTACTGAACAATTGATCCTTGGGGCATTGTCCTGTATCATCTGGACGTTGACGCTGCAAACCACTATTAAATATGTTATCCTTACTTTAAGAGCGGATAACAGAGGAGAGGGAGGTATTTTTTCTTTATATGCCCTCGTGCGAAGGCAAAAAAAATGGCTGGTCATTCCGGCCATGTTGGGCGGAGCTGCATTGATCGCAGACGGGATGATCACACCACCCATTTCTGTTACTGCTGCCATAGAAGGTTTGCGCCAGATACCATCTTTTCATTATATCGGTGACTGGAGCATTGTCTTTATTGTCCTGGGTATTCTTTCCATTTTATTTTTTATGCAGCAATTTGGAACTGCTTCCATCGGAAGGATGTTTGGCCCGATCATGACCATCTGGTTCCTGATGCTTGCCCTCATGGGCTCCATTCATTTATTTGATGATATCGGAATTTTCAAAGCGTTCAGTCCACACTATGCTATTGAACTTTTGACGACTTATCCTAAAGGCTTTTATATTCTTGGCGCTGTATTTCTTTGCACTACCGGGGCAGAAGCATTGTATTCTGACCTTGGGCACTGCGGAAAAAACAATATCCGTTACTCCTGGATATTTGTAAAAACCTGCCTGTTATTGAATTACCTGGGACAAGGCGCCTGGATACTTTCTCATCATAACGGGCACACTATTACGGCGGATATGATCAATAGCGGAGGGTTTAATGCTTTTTTTGGAGTAATGCCGCAAGAATTTAAATTGATCGGGATCGTTATTGCTACTTCTGCTGCGATTATAGCAAGCCAGGCTTTAATTTCCGGCTCTTTTACATTGATCAGCGAAGCCATGCGGCTTAATCTGTGGCCAAAACTCAGGCTTACCTATCCCACAGAAGAGAGGGGGCAATTATATGTTCCCGGCGTGAATCTTTTGCTTTTCCTCGGCTGCATAGGCATGGTCTTATTTTTCCAGAAATCAACCAATATGGAGGCAGCTTATGGGCTAGCCATCACCCTCTGTATGATAGCTACGTCTATCTTATTTGCCAATTACCTGGTGACAAAGAGAACAAAATCTTACTGGATATACATTTACCTGACTGTTTATTTCACCATTGAAATAAGTTTCCTGATCGCCAATCTTGATAAATTCCCCCATGGCGGCTATGTAGCGCTTATTGTTGGAGGAATATTATTCGGAGTGATGTATATATGGTTCCGTGCAAGAAAAATAAAGAACCGTTACGTGGAATTTGTCAGGATGGAACATTACGTTCCAAAAATACAGGAGTTAAGCAATGATAAAGCTGTTCCCAAATATGCCACGCATCTTGTTTACCTGACCAGCGCCAATAACCCCAAGGAAATCGAACATAAGATCATTTATTCCATATTAAATAAGAAACCCAAACGGGCCGATATCTACTGGTTTGTGCATGTGGATACGGTGGATGACCCTTATACCTGCGAATATAAAGTTGAGCATATCATTCCCAACGACATCATACGGGTTGATTTCCGGTTGGGTTTCCGCATGGAGCCACGGATCAACCTGATGTTCCGGAAAGTGGTAGAAGATTTGGTAGCCAACAAAGAGGTTAATATCATCAGCCGCTACGAAAGCCTGGCCAGCAGCAATATTGTCGGCGACTTCCAGTTCATTGTAATGGAAAAATACCTGAGCCAGGATAATGAACTCCCCTTTATGGAAAGGGTGATCATGAAACTCCATTTCTGGCTGAAAGAACACAGCCTGTCGGAGGAAAAAGGATTTGGTCTTGATGTGGCCAATGTAACCGTTGAAAAATTTCCAATGATCGTGGCGCCGGTGACAAACCTCAAATTGAAACGGGTGGAAGACTAGGGAGCAGATGATAGATGATAGATGATAGAGAAAAGATGATAATTCTTTTTGATTAAAGATTCTTTTGTTCTTTGAACAAATCCTATAATTAAAGAACTATTATCTTTTAGTTCTTATCTTATCTTCTCTTATATTTGAAGAGGTTCCGGGGCGAAGGAAATTATTATCTATCACTTATCATCTGTTATCTTGTCTTTCATCTGGTATATCATCATCGGTATTGTTGTGCTCTCCGTTCTTGTTTATTTTTTCCAGGAGAAACTTATTTTTAAGCCGGAGAAACTGAAACAGGATTTCAAGTTCAAATATGACGTTCCGTTCAAAGAATATTTTTTTGACATAGAACCCGGTGTCCGGATCAACGGCCTGCATTTTTACCGGGAAAATCCCAAAGGATTGATCCTCTATTTTCATGGTAACACAAGAAGCATAAAAGGCTGGGCCCGGTACGCTAAAGATTTTTACCGCTATAATTATGATGTGGGACTGGTTGATTACCGGGGTTTTGGAAAAAGCACCGGCAAGCGGAGTGAAAAAGAAATGCTGAGCGATATGCAATTTATTTATGATAAACTGAAGGAAAGATATTCGGAAGACTACCTGATCGTTTATGGCCGCAGCCTGGGTAGCGGTTTTGCCACTAAACTGGCATCTGATAACCATCCCCGCTATCTTATTTTAGATAGCCCTTATTTTAATTTTTTAAGGGTGATTGAACGGTTTTTTCCGATACTCCCGATCCGCCTGGTACTTCGCTTTCATTTGCGCACTGACCTCTGGATAACAAAAGTAAAGTGTCATACTTACATCATTCATGGCACAAAGGACCGGCTCATTCCTATCCGCAACAGCGAGGCGCTGCAAAAGATAAACCCCGGCAAGATCACTCTCATCCGTATACATGGGGGCCGGCATAACAACCTTCCCTCCTTTGATGAATACCACAATTTCGTCCGGGATATCCTGAAAGAATGAGCTTATTGTCTGTCAACTGTTAATGATTATTTAATTGACAGCTCTCCCCGTTAACATGGACTACAATTTGGGAGTCTGATATGTAAACGGAGGTATTTATGAAACCGAAACTCTACATTTTACTTTTAGCCGGAACCAGTTTATTTGCTTTCTCCTGCAAAACAGCCAGTAAGCTTTACGAAAAGGGTAATTACGATGAAGCCGTTGAGCTTGCAGCCAAAAAATTGCAGAAAGATCCGAACGATTCCAAATTACTTGGCATTATACAAAATTCTTACAGCTATGCCGTAAATGATCATGAAAGCAGGATCCGCAGTAATTCGGAAAGTACCAATGAGCTAAGATGGGAATGGATGTATAATGAATATGCTTCCCTGCAGCGGATGTTTGATGCCATTTACCGGGTACCTTCGGTTTTCAATCTGGTAAAACCGGTTGATTATTCCCCTTACCTCGTTACCTACAGTGAAAAAGCCGGTGATGTCCGTTATGAAAGAGGCTTGTCGTTTATGCAGTATCCCGATAAAGCAAGCTTCCGCAATGCGTACCATGAGTTCCAGGCTGCCCAACGGTTTAAACCCGGCAACATAGATATTCTTCAAAAAATGAATGAAGCCTATGAATACGCAGTAACCAATGTGGTTATTCTTCCCGTGGAACAGCAATATGGTTTCAGGTACAGTTCCTATAATAACAGCTACCCAAATTTTGACGAACAGTTGCTGCGCAATCTCCAGTTCAATTCCGGCAATGAATTTTTAAAATTCTATTCCGATTGGGATGCCGGAGCCAGGAACATAAGAGCCGACATGGTGGTTGATATGCGTTTGACCACGCTGAACATCGGCCGTTATTATGACGACCGGAGCAAAAGACAGGTGTCAAAAGAAGTAGTGATAAAAGAAACCGTTTACCGTCCTGATTCGGTAGTAAAAGAATATGGCCGGGTATATGCCGACATCACAACTACCAGGCGAACCATGCGGTCAGATGCCATGCTGCAGGTGAATGTACGGGATGCAAATGGCGGCTGGTTGTGGAGTGATAATGTCAACAGTAATTATAGCTGGAGCACTGAATTTGCCACTTACACGGGTGATGCAAGAGCGTTAAGCGAAAGCGATAAACAACTTATTGACCGCAGACAAGAGCAAGCACCCCGTGAAGAAGAGATCATAAGATGCCTGCTGGATGAGATAAACAATAATGCATTGTACCGCATCAAAAACTATTTTAACCGGTACTAGGCCGGAATTTACCCGACAGGAAAGGACATGAGATTCATGTCCTTTTTCTTTTCATCTTTGTGCAACATGAAGAAGAAAAAAATCCTGAAGTGGCTTCAGATCATTGTCATTATTTATGTGCTGGGTGGAGTAGCGCTGTATTTTTTGCAGGATGCTATCCTTTTTCATCCCGTATCCCTGGAACGGGACCATAACTACAGTTTCCCTGAACCGCACAAAGAAATTAGCATTGCTATTAATGAAAGGGATACACTGAACCTGGTTGATTTTTCAGCAACAGATAGTGTGACCCGTGGTGTTGTTCTTTATTTTCATGGCAATAAAAGAAATATCTCCTGGTATTCAAAATACATCCCTTACTTCACCCGGCATGGATACCAAGTGCTGATGATAGATTACCCCGGTTTTGGCAAAAGCACCGGCAAATTAACGGAACAAAAATTGTATAACTGGGCGTTGCAGGTTTATAGAATAGCTCATAAACGTTTTTCAGCAGACAGCATTATTATTTATGGTAAAAGCATGGGAACAGGTATTGCTGCACAGCTTGCATCCATCCGGGACTGTAAGCGTCTGATACTGGAAACTCCTTATTATGATTTTCCATCCGTGATCAGTCATTATTTACCGATCTATCCTGTAAAATGGATGTTGCATTATGATTTCCCCACACATGAATACCTGAAAAATGTTTCCGCCCCCATCACTATTTTCCAGGGCACAAAAGACAGGCTGGTAACATACAATAATGCAGCAAGATTAAAGCCGGTATTGAAACCAACTGATGAATTTATTACCATAATAGGCGGAAGACATAATAACCTTTATCAATTTAAAGAGGTAACCGGTAAATTGGATTCCTTGCTGAGTCTTTAATTACTCTTCTAACGAAACTTTACTCTTTGTAACCTTCAACTTGTACCCTATTCCTATTTTCAATGCATAGTTTTCATCTGTATGGCTGACGGGGAAACCAAAGCAAACAGGATAATCATACTCTTCTATTATTTCTCTTATAATTTCATGAACCGTTTTTCCGAATGGCCGTTCTGTGTCTTTGATATCCGTAAATCCCCCGATGATCAGCCCGGCAAGCCGGGACAATTTTCCGCTGCGTTTCAACTGGTGCAGCATCCTGTCAATATTATACAGGTACTCACCGGTATCTTCAATAAATAAGATCCTTCCCCTTGTTTTTATGTCTGAATCCGTTCCGACCAAATGAGCCAGTAAAGCAAGATTGCCACCAACTAATTCCCCGATCGCTTCTCCCTTTCTGTTGAATTCATGAACGGGGCAGGAATATTTCAACTTTTTCCCTTCCAGCGCATTTTTTAATGACAAGACATATTCATTATTAGATCCCCGTCCGACCGGGTCATCCGGGCGGGTCTCATCATTAAATGCTCCTGCCATCGGCGCATGAAGTGATGAAATATAATAGTTAGAATAAAGATGTGAATGTAAAACAGTGATGTCGCTGTAACCAACGATCCACTTCGGTTGTTTTTTGAATTTTTTAAAATCAATCCTATCAATGATGCGGCCCATGCCATAGCCACCTCTTGCACAAAGCACTGCCTTCACTTCATCATCATCCAGCATCTGCTGAAAATCGGTAAGCCTTTCTTCATCTGTGCCTGAAAAATAATTTTGTGAATCGCTGCCAACAGTTTTTCCAACTTTTACCTGGTAGCCCCATTCCTGTAATGTATTGATACAGGTCTGTACTTTTTCCATTGCCATAAAGCCGGCCGGACAAACTATTCCGATGGTATCGCCTTTTTGTAAATACGGTGGTATCTTAATCATATACTTATTTATAAGCTAAAGTTATCAGAAATCAGTCATTTTGGGTATTGGCCTTGTAAAAGGTATTTTTGCGTCTCATTCATTCTTTTTTAACCCTTTATGACCGATCCTAAACGATATTTGGTTACTGCCGCATTACCTTATGCCAATGGCCCCCTGCATATTGGTCATATAGCAGGCTGCTACCTGCCTTCCGATATCTATGTCCGGTACCAGAGAGCTCAGAAAAGAGACATTAAATTTATCTGTGCCAGCGATGAACATGGCGTGCCCATCACTATCCGGGCTATAAAAGAAGGGGTAAGCCCGCAACAGATCGTGGATAAGTACCATGCAATGATGAAAGATAGCTTTCAGCAACTCGGCATCTCATTTGACATATATTCCCGCACTACTAACAAAGTACATCATGAAACTGCTTCCGCATTTTTCAAAAAATTGTATGATGACGGACTGTTCGAAGAGAAAGAAACAGAGCAGTATTATGATGAAAAGACAAAGACATTCCTGGCTGACCGCTATATCATTGGCACCTGCCCGGTTTGCGCCAATCCAAATGCATACGGAGACCAATGCGAAAAATGCGGCAGTTCTTTATCACCTGAACAGTTGATAAATCCACGTAGCGTTTTAAGTGATGCCGTGCCTGTGAAAAGAAAAACCAAACACTGGTATTTTCCATTACAAAACTATGAGTCCTGGTTAAAGCAATGGGTGCTGGAAGAACATAAGGAATGGAAAAACAATGTATATGGCCAGTGCAAGGGCTGGCTTGATAACGGTTTGCAGAGCCGTGCGATGACAAGGGACAGCAATTGGGGTGTTAAAGTACCGTTACCGGATGCTGAAGGCAAAGTTTTATATGTATGGTTTGATGCGCCGATCGGTTATATCAGCGCTACAAAGGAATTAACGGATAAATGGGCCGATTACTGGTGCAAAGAGGATACCAAGCTTGTTCATTTCATAGGTAAAGACAATATTGTGTTTCATTGCATCATTTTCCCGGCCATGCTGAAAGCGCATGGTGGTTTTGTGTTACCTGATAATGTACCCGCCAATGAATTTTTGAATATTGAAGGCGATAAAGTATCTACCAGCCGTAACTGGGCCGTGTGGATACATGAATACCTGGAAGATTTCCCGGGTTGTGAAGATGTGCTGCGTTATGTACTCTGTGCCAATGCACCGGAAACCAAGGACAATGATTTCACCTGGAAGGATTTCCAGGACAGGAATAACAGTGAGCTGGTGAACATCTTTGGAAATTTTGTGAACAGGACATGGGTTCTTATGCATAAGCTTTGTGGAAGTAAAGTACCAAGACTACATCTTGATGTGCTGGATGATGATGATAAACTTTTGATCGCTGATATAGAAAGCACCGCAGCTGAAGTACAGTCTGCCATTGAATATTATCATTTCCGGGATGCTTTGTTCCAGGTAATTGACTTATCCAGAAAAGGCAATCAATACATGCAGAAAAAAGAACCCTGGATAAAAGCAAAACAAGCCCCCCTAAATCCCCCGCAAGGAGAAGCCTCCCCAAACCCCTCGCAAGGAGGGGCTTCCGAACCCGAAAGATTGGCTGCTCAAAAAAGTATTGACAATACACTTCATATCTGTTTACAGCTATGCGCCAATCTCGCTGTTCTTATCAATCCATTTTTACCCAATACAGCAAAGAAGATGCTGTATATGATGAAAGTCGTGGACAAAATGCTGGACTGGAAAAATGCAGGTAAATTAAATCTATTAAGTGTTGGATACAGTTTGAGAGAGCCACAATTGTTATTCAGGAAAATTGAAGATGAAGAGATCAGTTTACAAATTGAAAAATTAAAAAGCGGGTTAGTAAAACCCGCTACTGAAAAAAATAAACCTGTTAAAATGGAAGAAACTAATAACCCCCCTTTAGGGGATGGGGGCAAACCAGTTATCCAGTACGATGACTTCGCAAAACTGGAATTGAAAGCCGGGACAGTTATTTCCTGCGAGAAAGTAGAAAAGGCTGATAAACTTCTGAAACTTGAAGTTGATTTAGGAACTGAGAAAAGAACGATCGTTTCCGGCATTGCATTACACTACAAACCCGAAGAAGTGATAGGCAAACAGGTGATCGTTGTGACCAATCTCGCTCCCCGGAAAATGAAAGGGGTCGAAAGCCAGGGCATGATATTAACCGCAGAAGACAGCGATGGTAAACTACAGTTGCTGAAACCCGAGAACCCGGTTTCACCCGGATCAAATATAAGCTGAGACCCTGTTTTTATTCCCTTTCGGGGATTTATACAAATTTGCTATCTTCTCATTAGCATACTTACAACTATGTTAATCTCTTCTTGCCAAAAAATAGTATTCTTCCTGTTGTTCTCTTCGTTGATGCTGCATGCAGCCGCCCAGACACAGGAAGATTTCAATACCAAACTATCCGATGTATATGCCAACGCAGCCGACAAGAAGAAGGCATTGACCATTGCCAAAGAGCTATATAATATGGTGGAAAAGAAAAAGGACCTGCAAACCTATGCCAACTACTATTTACTCAAAACAATTTTCGAAGCACAGGTCCCGGATGCTGCATTAGCAAAAACCTGCGGAGAGAAAGCTGACAAAGCCATGAATGCATTAGTGGGTGTTACAAGCAATGCACCCGACACCACAAATAATCCTTTTAACCAGTGGTACTATGTCATCTACCCCGGTCTGTTCAGTAATAAAGATCCCAATATTGCCACTAAAGCTTTAGATTTTATCTTTAAAAATCCATCGTTCAGAACTTTTGAGAGTTATTATTATATAGCCTATGCCTTTGAAAGAACAGGAGATTTTTCCAAAGCAAAAGAGAATTATGAAAAAGCGATCTCGATGGAAACTACTGACCCAAACGCTTATCACAGCTATTTGTTTTACACCAACTTTCTGTCAAAGTCCGGCGACTACCTGAAAGCAGAAGAGTATATTCAGAAAATGGAACAGCAATCACTCACCGGCAGTGAAATGTTCCGGAATTCATATAAAGCCGAGGCCATGGGCGCCAAAGTGGTTTATTACCTCAACATCGGCGACTATCAATCGTATGTGAATGCATCACAAGAGAATTTTGCTTATTCTTCCAAGCTCTGGAGAAAAAATAACCCGAATCCCTGTGACCCCTTCCCTGCTTATCCCTTACTTACTGCCGGCTTCGGTAAGGAAATGATGAGGGACTACGATGCAGCAGAAAAATTGTACAAAAGCCGGGATTCTGCCAATTATATTTGGGTGAATTGCAATAACAAAACATATCCTAACAATCAATACTATCCGATATCCATGTACCCGGTTTTTATGATGAAGAGAGGGAAACAGAAATTATTGCCAAAGCCCATCTCTTTTTACATAAAAGAAACGGAAGATCATTACAACAGCTACAGCCAGTTTGCCGACATCAGTGTGAATTTTATGAAAGCCACACAATTAGGATTTTTGGGCAGCCCGAAGTATCCTGAAATGCTGAAACCAATAATGGAGCAGGTAAAGAACAACCGCAACTTCCGTGAATCAACACTGCCATTTTCCAACTATGCTTATTTTACCATGCGGGACCGCAAACTGGAAGATGCTAAAAAAACATATACTGACTTATTTAACCTGAACGCTGACTGGATCAATGACATCATCTTTTCTTTTGGCGAGAAAGCATTCGTAACTTATTACAACTCCAAACTGAAAGAAGGCTATGAAAACTATCACAGTTTTGTAAAGCTTGCCAAAGAAAAACAACCGGCTATTTTTCCGCAGCTTGCCCAGCAGGCTTACAGCAATCTTCTTTTTACCAAATCCATTTCATTGAAGGGAACAGAAAAAAGAAAAGAAGCATTCCTGAATGCAAACGACCCCAACATTACCAAACTCTACAACCAATGGATCGATAAAAAACAACAGCTGATCCGTCAATACCTGAAAACGGATGACCCGTCGGGCGTAGACACAGCGAATAAAACAAACCAGGAGGACCTAAAGAAAATGCAGGAGGAAGTAAATCATCTTGAAAATGAACTGTCCAGCAAAGCAAAAGATTTCAAGAAGTATTTGAAATTAACCCCTCCCGACTGGAAGACAGTAAGAGATCAGTTAAAAGATGGGGAAGCAGCCATTGAGATGATCCGTTTTCAATGGAGGGACCAGCTGTATTATTCTGACACTAATTATTATGCCGCTTATATCATTACCAAAAACAGCCAGTACCCGGAAGTGGTCTATCTACCGGATGCTGCGGCTGACTTAGACAATAAATATTATAAACAGTATAAAAATAATATCAAGCTTAAACTTGATGATAAAGAATCATACAATCATTTCTGGAAGCCGATAGGCGAACAACTAAAAGGAATCAAAAAAATTTATTTTTCACCTGATGGCATTTATCATCTTATCAATATAGCCACACTGAAGAACCAGGAAAGCGGGCAGTTCCTGCTGGATGAAATGGAGATCCATTATACCACATCCGGTATTGATATTAATAATGGCGTTGCCGATAAAGAGATACGCACAGCCGTACTCTTTGGCCGGCCTTCCTATAAAACGGGTATAACAAGCAGCATTCCTGTTGCCGATGCTAAGACAAGGTCATTGGTAAGAAGTTTTAAAGACGCTACTATCCCCGACCTGCCTGGAACCGAAGAAGAAATAATGGCCATCAAAAAAGAAATGGACCTCGGCAAGATCGGTGTAACCTCTTATTTGAAAGAACAGGCCACTGAAGATAAAATGTACAAACTCCATAGCCCCGGCATATTGCATATTGCCACGCACGGATACTGGTCACCGGCCGGTGATAATGCAACGGATGGTTACCGGACATTTAATGCCATGGTCAATTCAGGATTATTATTAAGTGGTGTCGTCAATTATTATAGTTCACCGGTATACCCTGACACCTACGATGGCATACTCACCGCATACGAAGCACAGAATCTTGATTTGGAAAACACTTCTCTTGTTATCCTGTCGGCCTGCGAAACAAGTCTTGGTTATTTAGATGCGGGGGAAGGTGTGTATGGATTGCAACGGGCTTTTCGTGCAGCCGGAGCAAGCAGCATCATGACCAGCCTCTGGAAAGTGGATGATAATGCAACCAAAGATTTTATGATAGCGTTTTACCAGCAGTACTTGAAAACAAAAGATAAGAACGCCGCTTTTGTCTTTGCACAAAAAGCTATCAAAGAAAAATACAAGCATCCTTATTTCTGGGGGGCGTTCGTGATGGTGGGGAAATAGTCCTGAGCTTGTCGAAGGATTGGAGTCCGGCTGTAGTGCTACTATCATCACCTGTTGCGTCGCACTCTTCATCGTTCGGTAATTCTATTCAGCAAATATTTTTGTACATTTAATAAAATGTTTTGGCGCACAACAAATAGGGAATGGTTAGTTTTAATAGCCATTGTTCTTGTTTTAAATGTATTTCGACTTGGATCGGTTCTCCTTGTTTCGGGAATAGGAATAGCCCTTTGCTTTATCTATATATACTTTCGGCATTTTATCCCTCTCAGAAAAAAGGAACCTGGTTTCAAATATGTAAAGGTCAATTATGATGGAACAGTGCAGGAGCTAAACGAGGATGAAAAAGAGTATTTAAGTACAGAATATGAAGGAGGTGATGGCAACAGGCCCTATATAAAATCTCGTTACAGTGAAAAAGACGGAAATGGTACATTAAATGGTTATATACCCCGCCGCAGAGTTCCAGGAAGAATACAGATTAACCCACCGATTGAAAACTTCCGAAATCTGCCTCTCTAATGGACTTTCCCAAAACTCTTACCTCCAACTTCCAAATAGTTTTATTAATAAGCAGCAGGTTACTTTCTCCGGTTACAAAAGACATTCATGCTTTTACCAATTATTGTCAACCAGTTCCAGGCCCTGTGTACAGTTATTGTTGTCACTAATTTGTCACCCGCAAAATGAAATGTACCGAAAGCCAGGAATGATATGAACTGGAGAAGACTGTGATTGGATATTGCACTAATTGAAACCGAAAAACCCTGTTGCGTTGGATTAAATTTCAGTTAAAAAAAATTCCAGCAACCGCAATATCTCTAAATGAAATTTTAATGAACTACATTGTTGTTTCGGCTAAGAAATTTAAGAAATGAAGAAAAAAAGGATACTCTTACCGGCTGTTCTGATATTAATTGCGGCAGCAGTTTTTGTCGGGTATAAAATTTATAATAAACCGGTAAAGAGTCTGACAAGTTCAACAGCAGATCTAAAAATTACGGCTACTGACCTGATCAAAAAATTTGAAACCAATGAAGCCGTAGCCAATAAAGAATTCCTGGGTAAAAAAACCGATTTTATAATTACTGTTTCCGGCGCTGTTAAAGAAATAATAAAAGATGAAAGAGGCGCCTATACTGTGGTATTAGGAGGCAACTCTACACGGTCTTCCGTACGATGTTCAATAGATTCACTGCATAACCAACAGGCGGCCTCATTAAAAACAGGAAGCAATGTCTCAATAAAAGGAGCTATCACCGGTTTTATGATGAATGACCTGGGTATTGGCTCGGATGTTGTATTAAACCGCTGTGTTATTGAAGTAAAAAATTAAATCAGCCGATGAAAAAAATATTGCTGTTTATTGCGTTCATTGTAATTGCAAATATCACCTTGTCCGGGCAGGATAAATATTTTACGAAAACAGGAAGGGTTTCATTGGCCGGGAAAAGCACTCTTTCAAAAATAAATGCAGAAAATAAAGCCGTTGCTGTTGTACTTGATACTAAAACCGGTATCCTTCAATTCTCTCTTTTAACGAAGGGTTTTGAATTCAAAAAAGCCCTGATGCAGGAACACTTTAATGAAAAATATATCGAGAGTGATAAATTTCCGAAAAGTGAATTTAAAGGAGAGCTTATAAATAATGCCCTTGTAAAATATGCCACTGATGGAGTATATCCTGTAACGGCAAAAGGAAAGCTCAGCATCCATGGTGAAACAAAAGATGTTGAAACTACAGGAACAATAACCGTTAATAATGACAAGCTGACTCTTAATGCCACATTTTATATACTGATCCCGGACTATAAGATCAATGCACAAATGAATGACAAAGTGGCCATCACCGTGGATTGCAGCTTAGACCGCCTCCAATAATTTTACAAAGATTCAACCCCCTTTTTCATAAGATATTTTAGCAGTCCCGCATTTTCAAAACGGCTTTTTCGCTACCTTCGACAAATAGTTGCATAACTAACTATTTGGTTGCTGTATAGTACCGGTAAACCTTCAGAGGAACAAGAAATATTATTTACGATGAAACGCACAATTAAAAAAGTAGCAGTTTTAGGTAGTGGTGTCATGGGTTCAAGAATCGCCTGTCATTTTGCAGGCATCGGTGTACAGGTCCTGTTGCTGGATATAGCCCCCCTGCCCCCCGAAGGGGGGTTCACGAAACCCTCCGATAAAAACAAGATCGTGAATGATGCATTAGCGGCTGCTATAAAATCAAACCCCTCTCCTGTTTATCATAAAGACGTCATCAAGAAAATAACAACCGGCAACTTTGAAGATGACATGAAAAAAATTGCCGACTATGATTGGGTAATTGAAGTAGTGGTAGAGCGTCTCGACATCAAACAAAAAGTATTTGAACAGGTAGAAAAATTCCGAAAGCAGGGCACCTTAATTACTTCCAATACCTCCGGCATTCCCATCCACATGATGGCCGAAGGAAGAAGCGATGACTTTAAGAAACATTTTTGCGGCACACATTTTTTCAATCCACCCCGTTATTTAAGATTGCTGGAAATCATCCCAACTCCACATACCGACCCTGAGATCGTTGATTTCCTGATGAGCTATGGTGATCTGTATCTCGGCAAAACAACCGTGCTGTGCAAAGACACTCCTGCTTTTATCGCCAACCGTGTTGGTGTTTTTGGGATGATGGCCATTATGAATGTAAAAGAGAAACTAAAGCTCAGCATAGATGAGATTGATGCGCTGACAGGACCAATTATCGGCCGTCCTAAATCTGCTACTTTCAGAACCGGGGATGTAGTAGGACTTGATACATTAGTGAAAGTAGCAAAAGGTGTCGCTGATAATTGTCCCAATGATGAAGCGAAAGATAA
Organism: Chitinophagaceae bacterium; assembly: GCA_041486045.1. Taxonomy (GTDB): domain Bacteria; phylum Bacteroidota; class Bacteroidia; order Chitinophagales; family Chitinophagaceae; genus JJ008. The sequence goes on from JBGPKR010000026.1 coordinate 23,414, forward strand.
TTTTAAGATTCCTGCCTGGCTGGATAAAATGGTAGCCAATAACTGGCTCGGTGATAAAACTGGCCAGGGATTTTTTAAGAAAATGCCCCCATCCCCTAAAGGGGAGAAGGAAATTCATACTCTTGATTTAGAAACAATGGAATACAAACCAAGAGTTAAGGTAAAGTTTGCTACAATAGAAGCAGCAAAACCGATAGATGATTTATACACCCGGTTAAAAATGTTAGTGGCCGGGCAGGATAAAGCCGGTGAATTCTATCGCCTCTTTCATTATGGTTTGTTCTCTTATATTTCTCATCGTATTCCTGAGATCAGTGATGAGCTCTATCGTGTAGATGATGGCATGATGGCAGGTTTTGGATGGGAGATCGGCGCCTTTGAAAGTTGGGATGTACTTGGCGTAGCTAAAACAACTGAAGCGATGAAATCTGCCGGTTATAAAGTAGCCCCGTGGGTGGATGAAATGTTAGCAGCAGGCAATAAATCTTTCTATAAAATTGAATCTGGCAAAAAATATTGTTATGACCCTGCTTCAAAATCGTATAAAGTATTACCCGGGGGTGAGGCCTTTATTGTAATGAGCAATTACACCGATAAACAAGTCTGGAAGAACGGAAGCTGCCGCTTGTATGATCTGGGAGATGATGTACTCGGTCTGCAATGGTTCACCAAAATGGGAAGTATCGGCGGCGATGTATTAAGTGGCATTCAAACTGCGATTGATAAGGCAGAAAAAAATTATAAAGGATTGGTGATCGCCAATGAAGGCGCCAATTTCTCTGCCGGCGCCAATGTGGGCATGATATTCATGCTGGCCATTGACCAGGAATATGATGAACTGGATATGGCCATCCGCATGTTCCAGAATACCATGATGCGGGTAAGATATTCATCCATACCCGTTGTTACGGCTCCTCATGGATTAGCATTGGGCGGCGCCTGCGAGCTGAGTTTACATTCAGATAAATGTTGCCCGGCTGCTGAAACGTATACAGGACTTGTTGAATTAGGTGTTGGATTGATTCCCGGAGGCGGTGGCACCAAAGAATTTGTTTTAAGAGCTTCTGATGAAATGCATGAAGATGAACCGGAAACCATTACATTAAAGAATCGTTTCCTTTCTATTGCAACGGCAAAAGTCGGCACTTCAGCTCATGAAGGCTTTGGCATTGGTGTTTACAGAAAAGGATTGGATGAGATTGTAATGAACCAGGGACGGCGCATAGCTGAAGCAAAAAAATCAGTGATTGAAATATCTGATAGCGGTTATACAACTCCTGTTCAACGGAAAGATATTAAAGTACTGGGCCAATCGGCTCTCGGCGCCTTATATTCCGGTATTCATGCCATGAAAACGGCCAATTATGCCACTGAACATGATTCAGTCGTTGCAAAAAAACTTGCTTATGTTATGTGCGGCGGTGACCTGAGCGAAGCACAACTTGTGTCTGAACAATATTTACTGGACCTGGAAAGGGAAGCTTTTCTTTCTTTGTGTGGTGAAAAGAAAACTTTGGAGAGGATTCAGAGTGTGCTGAAAAGTGGAAGACCAATCAGGAACTAGGGTCTGACGGTCCCCGTCTGACCCGCAAAAAAGAAACAGTCCCCGTCTGACCCGTTTTATTGTGAAATGAACCCAAAATTTTCCGTTTTTTTCTATTATTAAGATCAGCTGATTTTCATAACATTGAGTCAGACGGAGACCGTCAGACTCAATCAACAATATGCCTTTCGTCTCAAATAATATTTACCATGTCTATAACCAGGGAAATAACAAACAAACTATCTTTCTTCAACGACCGGATTATTTGATCTTTCTAAATATTTACAAAAGGCTTTTTTCTCCCGTTGCTTCTACTATCGCATGGTGCATAATGCCTAACCATTTTCATTTTATGATTTATGCAGATGAAAGATGTGATAAAAAATTAACACAAGGTGGAATTTACCTTGACCCGATTACCAACAGTATCAGAAAACTATTGAGTGGTTATGCAAGGATCTTCAATAATCGATATAAAAAAACAGGTTCCGTATTCAGGCAAAAAACAAAAACAAAATGTCTTTCAGCAATAGAAATTAAACCCAACAGCTCTTACCTGGTTCAGGATTACTATGTGAACTGCTTTCATTATCTCCATCAAAACCCTCTTGTAGCAAAACTCACAGAACGGCTCGAAGACTGGGAGTTCTCTTCGTTCCAGGATTATGCAGGGATTCGTGACGGTACCATTTGCCAGAAAGACCTTGCCGCAATACACTGTGCTTACAATCCTGATAATTTCATCGAAAAATCATATGAACTGGTAAATAAAAAATTTATTGATCTTTTTACCTAAATTTAATGGTCAGACCGGGACGGTCAGACCAACTTAAAAACTAAAACCTCAAAACATATGCAAGCAACCGTAGTAGACTTCGCCAAGGACCGGGTAATTTATAATATCACCGGCTGTACGAAAGCAGAACTGGAAAATAAGCTGAACCTGTTCTTTAGTTCCGAAGGTTATACACTTAAATCCAGTGAAGGAGAAACTCATACTTATACAAAAGGCAACCGGGTTTTACGTCTCGTATTTGGTGCTTTTGTAAAATACCACAAGCAATCAGCAACAATAAAAAATGAGGGGGAGCTTTTTTCCCTGATGCTCCACAAAGATTCAACCGGAATGTCCGGTGGGTTGATCGGTATGAACCAGGTCAAAAAAGAATTTGCCCGCTTAAGCGAGGCATTTAAAGCATACTTCGCTAACTAAACATATATTCCCTGATAAAGGACCTCCCGGATCCGGGAGGTTTTTTTATTATCCATTATGTTACTTTTGTTCATATAAATACCAAAATGAAAAAAATTATTATTGCCTGCCTGCTGTTCCTGATTTACAAAACTATTGTCGCCCAGGATAAAATGCTGAACATGGAAGATGCTATGCTGAAAGCAAGAACAACACTGGCCCCGCAAAATCTTTCCCAGCTTCAGTTTTACGGAAGCACCAATGACTATTTATACCTGAAGAAATTGGACGGGAAGGATACCTGGTTAAAAGGCAATAATAAACCGGCGGCCGATAGCATCTTCCTCACCCTTGATGTATTAAACAAAAAGCTAAAACAATCCGGGCTTGATACGGTGAAGGATATGCCGGCTATAAAATTTGCCCCCGGAAGATGGACGATGACAGTAAATGGAAGCAAAATTGATCTTGAACCTGTCCTTCATACTTATAAAACCATTGTACCGAAAGAGCTGGCCTCTAAAGAAAATATGGAGGCAGGCAATGCAGGCTATATTGCATACCTCGATAGTTTCAATTTGTATGTATCAGATGGAAAGAATGCAAAACAGGTAACAATTGATGGCAGTAAAGATATCGTGTATGCTTCTTCCGTTCACCGGGATGAGTTTGGTATCAGTAAAGGAACATTTTGGAGTAACAGCGGTTCTCAACTGGCTTTCTACCGTATGGATCAGAGTATGGTAACAGATTATCCCATCATCAACTGGGCCGAACGCCCGGCAAAGGTGGAGTTAATAAAATACCCGATGGCCGGGGATAAAAGCCATCATGTAACCGTAGGAGTTTATAATACCGCCACCCAATCAACTGTGTGGCTGAAAACAGGCGAACCGGCAGAACAATATCTTACCAATATAGCCTGGAGCCCTGATGACAAATTTATTTTCATTGCGGTGCTTAACCGGGGGCAGGATCATATGTGGTTAAATAAGTACGATGCATCTACCGGGAATTTTATTAAAACATTGTTTGAAGAAACAGATGATAAATATGTGGAGCCGCTTGTACCCATGTTGTTTGTCAAAAATAACCCGGCACAATTCATCTGGCAAAGCAACCGGGATGGCTGGAACCATTTGTACCTGTATGATACAAGCGGCAAACTCATCAGGCAGCTGACTAAGGGAAACTGGGAAGTAACAGAAGTAAAAGGTTTTGATACAAAAGGAGAAACGCTGTTTTTTGTTTCCACAGCATTAGCCCCGGTCAATAAAACTTTGTCATCGCTCAATTTCAAAACAGGGTTGATCAATATGATTACTGCCCTTCCAGCCGTTCATGCTACACAGCTAAGCAGTGATGGTAGCGCTGTTCTGGATGTTTTCAGCACCCCATCAAACCCAAGAACTGTTCAGCTTATTGATGTAAAGAATATGCTGAAGGCAAAACCAAAATTACTTTTACAGGCTGCTAACCCACTGAAAGAATATGCCACCGGGGAGCTTTCCATTTTCACCATAAAAAATAATGCAGGCGACAGCCTGTATTGCCGTTTGTACAAACCGGCAAATTTTTCAGCAACAAAAAAATACCCGGTCATTGTTTACTGGTACGGCGGACCTCATGCACAAATGATATTGAACAGCTGGAACGGCGGCCCTGGTGATTATTGGTTCCAGTACATGGCAGAACGGGATTATGTCGTCTTTACTGTAGATACAAGAGGCAGCGATAACCGGGGAAAAGTGTTTGAACAAACTATTTTCAGGAAACATGGTGATGCACAGATGGAAGATATGATGGCTGCTCTGAACTATCTCTCTGCCCAATCATTCGTTGATAAAGACCGCATGGGGTTGTTTGGCTGGAGCTATGGCGGATTCATGACAACCGATTTTATGCTGAATCATCCCGGGATTTTTAAAGCAGCTGTAGCCGGCGGGCCTGTCATGAACTGGCAGTATTATGAAATAATGTATGGAGAACGGTATATGGATACACCACAGGAAAATCCTGAAGGCTATGAAGCAACAAATTTAATAAAGCAGGCAGGTAAATTAAAAGGGAAACTATTATTGATCCATGGCTTGCAGGACCCGGTAGTCGTTCAGGAGAATTCAGTCAATTTTGTAAAAGCCTGTGTGGATAAAGGAGTGCAGGTTGATTACATGATCTACCCGGGGCATGAGCATAATGTGTTGGGCAAGGACAGGGTGCATCTTTACCAGAAAGTAACAGATTATTTAATGGAATATTTAAAATAAGGCATACCGATCACTCAGAAGCCGGTTTGCATGATTACCCGTCGCCGGATATCAGCGACTAATGCCGCCTTTCCACTGTTAATTCCGGAAAATAATTCTCTTTTCTTTTCTATCCGCATCTGTAGTAAATTGACGGCTCATTCTTCAATCAAAAACAATTCTATGACAAAAAAATGGCTCTCCCTTTTAGGGATCATTGCATACACCGTCTCCTCTGCACAGACGTTTACAAACGATTCCAGAGAATATGCAGAGGCCTTGAAAAGAAGAGAAGCAGGGGAAGTTCCTGATACAGGTTCGGTCCAAAATTCACAAATATCCCGAACCAGGACGCCCCGGCTGCCCAAAGATTATTACTGGATGCAGATGGATAATGGCCTGGAGGTTGTAGTGATCGAAAATCACAAAGTGCCGCTGGCTACTATTGAGATCGCCGTAAAAAACGGGGCTTATACTGAAGGCCCTGAATTCAGCGGTCTTTCACATTTGTTTGAACACATGTTTTTTAAAGCCAACAAAGACTATCCCGACCAGGAAAAATTCATCCACCGTACAGAAGAACTGGGAATGGTCTGGAACGGTACAACAGATGTAGAAAGAGTGAATTACTTTTTTACGTTTGATAAAGACAGCCTGATGGCCGGTCTTAAATTCATGAATGCGGCTATCCGCTTTCCCATATACCGCACTGAAGACATGCAGAAAGAACGACCCGTGGTAGATGGGGAATTTCAGAGAGGTGAAAGTGATCCCGGTTTCCAGTTGTGGATAGAGGTACAGAAAAGATGCTGGGGTGATCTGTTTACCCGGAAAAATCCAATTGGTGAGCATGATGTCATCAATACCGCTACTCCCGAAAAAATGATGACCATCAAAGACAAGTATTATTTTCCCAACAACTCAATCCTGGTGATCTGCGGAGATGTAGAACATACTGAATCGTTCAAGTATGCGCAAAAAGTTTTCGGTGACTGGAAAAGCAGCGATTTTAACCCGCATGAGAAATTCCCTATCCCTGAATTTAAAGCACTGGAAAAAAACAGCTTCTTTATCAGGGAGTCATCCATCGCACAAACCCCTTACCAGATGTTTCAATGGCACGGACCTGATTTCCGTAATGATTCGGCAGGGACTGTTATTGCTGATGTTTTTTCTGCAGTGCTGCGGTTAAATGCTTCCAAATGGCAACAGGCGCTTATTGATAAAGGCCTGGCTACTTATGCTGATCTCAATTATACCACCAATAAATATGTGGGACCTATTGCTGTATTTGCGATCCCCAACCCGGAAAAGCTGAAGGAATTTAACCAGGAACTGATGAACCAGATCAATCATCTTGGCGATGCTGATTATTTTACGGATGAACAATTGGCCACCGCCAAGGAAATAATCCTCCGTAATAAAATAAGAAACAGCGAAAAGCCTTCTTCGCTTCCGCCGCAGCTTACTTACGACTGGTGCAGCACATCGCTGGATTATTTTACTGACTACACGGATGCGTGCATGAAAGTAACCAAAGAAGATTTGCAGCAATATGCCCGAAAATACCTGATAGGCAAATTTTTTGTAGCCGGCATGATCATTAATGCAGAGATGAACAAACAACTGAATCCCGGTGAATATTTTAAATACTAAAAAACTTCTGACATGAAAAAAATAATTCAATATATACTGGTCATTACCATTCTTGCATTGCCCGGCAACCTCATGGCGCAGATGGGTGTAGCGTATGATATGACCATTAACGGGGTAAAAGTGATCGTACAGCCTGCCGGTAATGAGATCGTGGTCATCCAGACTGTTGTTAAGGGCGGTGTTGAGAATTATCCCGTCAGCAGCGCCGGGATTGAGAACCTGGCCATCAATGGTCTTACAGAATGCGGTACTGTCAATGATGATAAGAACAGTTTTAAAAATAAATTGGATAAAGTAAGTGCACAGATAAATGGCAACAGCGGTTTGGATTACGCTACATTCAGCATGAATTGTATAAAAAGTGATTTTGCAACCGTTTGGCCTTTGTATGTTGATGCAATGACAGCACCCCGTTTTGATGCCAAAGAGTTTAACCGGATAAAACAGGATGCCATTAATATTATCAAGGCCAATGAATCAAATCCCGATTATGCCATTGATAAAATGGCAAAACAAAACGCCTTTGCCGGAAAGAGTTATGCAAAGGAACCTGGTGGTTCAGTTGAGACAGTTAACAAACTGACTGCAGCCGATACAAAGAAATACTGGCAGTCTGTTTTCACACGTTCAAGAATGGTGATTGTTGTAGTGGCTGATCTTGACAAGACAACCATAGAGGAAAGAATAAAACAATTTCTTGCAAAAATTCCTGCAGGTGTTCCTTTCAAACAAACAAAGGCAAGCTATACGCCGGTAGCTAATAGTTTCAAGCCGCAGCCAAGAGAAAATGCCACTAATTATGTTCAGGGTATTACCAGCGGCCCCCGGCCCGGAGGTAGTGATTTCAATGCCTTTGTATTAGCGATGCGGGTTTTTGGCAGCCGTCACTTTCTGGAAGTAAGAAGCAAGCATGGTCTATCCTATGCCCCGGGGGCATGGCTTTCACAGGGCGCTACCACTTATTCCAACATTTATGTTACCACAACTGAACCTGATAAATATATAGCTGTTGCCAGGCAACTGATCGATAAAATAAAAACAGAAGGGTTTACAGAAGAAGAATTAAAGAATATTAAAACGCAGTACCTCACCAATGTATATTACCGGCAGGAAACGAATGAGGCCCAGGCAGGTTCACTTGCATTTAATGAAGTGGTGCACGGCAACTGGAAAAGGGCCAATACCATTAAAGATGATGTGAAGAAAGTGACGCTGGATGAAATGAATACTGCTTTCAGGAAATATATCAGCAACATTACCTGGAGCTACCAGGGCGATCCAAAGAAAGTGACCCCGGTATTGTACACACAGAAAGAAACTCCGAAGTTGCCGGAAGAAAAGAAAGCATTCTGATACAAATTAGCTACTTCATTCACCC